>NZ_CEZPJD010000203.1:0-11055 GCF_983059655.1 Okeania sp. | reverse complement strand
ATAGATACAGTAATATACCCCTCTTTTGTGAGTTATTAGATTAGAAAGGTTAGTTGTCTCTAGAGTGTTCGACAGTTTGTAGTAGGGCTTTAGCCCTATCTATACCTATTGCTCAAACTTTACTAAGAAGCTCTAATTACAGCACTGTCAGCTATCGGTGAGGTACACATCTAGCGGGCAAGATGCCCGCACTACAAGAATTTTACCATTTATCCCTTGTAGATCGTTTGCCCGAAATATGCTGTATAACTATTCAATCGGACTAAATTTTTCAAACTGGCTAACATCAAAAATTAACTGGCACAACCTATCCGTTTTTATTTGCCGATAAACTTCAGACTGCGGAAATAATAACCAGTTTCAACAGAAAATTAACAAACTAAGAATCTATGCAAGAAGTTATTTCTCATCGTCTTCCACGACGCCATGATAATATTTTACAAGTAGCTAAAAGCTATTATCAACTAACAAAACCTAGAATTATTCTACTGCTACTGATTACAACTGCAGCCGGAATGTGGTTGGGAGCAAAAGGAGAAGTTTCTCCCCTTCTATTATTCGTGACATTAATAGGTGGTGCATTAGCTTCTGGTGCAGCTAACACTATCAACTGTATCTATGACAGCGATATTGACTATATTATGGAGCGCACTCGCTGGCGTCCCATTCCCTCCGGTAGAGTCAAACCCCGCGATGCTCTAATTTTTGCATTTGCTTTGGCGGCTACATCCTTTACTTTGCTCACAGTATTTGCTAATTTACTAGCAGCACTACTAGCAATGTCTGGAATAGTTTTCTACGTTGGTATTTACACCCACTGGCTAAAACGTCATAGCGTACAAAATATTGTAATTGGCGGTGCTGCGGGTGCTATTCCTCCATTAGTAGGTTGGGCTGCTGTTACAGGTGAATTGAGTTGGGCAGCTTGGTTACTTTTTGCAATTATAGTTATTTGGACTCCCCCTCATTTTTGGGCTTTGGCAATCTATATTCGCGATGAATATAAGGAAGTGGGTGTGCCAATGTTACCTGTAATTGAAGGAAATGAGGAAACGGCTAAACAGATTTGGGTTTATAGTCTGATTTTGATTCCGATGACGTTGTTGTTGGTTTATCCATTGCACGCGAGTGGAGCAGTTTATGCAGTATTAGCAACTTTGCTCGGTGGAGTCTTTCTTAAGAAAGCTTGGCTATTATTAAAAGAGCCTTCTAATAGAGATGTGGCGCGATCGCTGTTTAAGTATTCCATCTACTACATGATGTTGTTGTGTTTAGTAATGGTGATTGACAGTTTACCTTTTACTCGTGGAATTACTACTGCTGTTGCGGATAATTTTCAGACTTTGATTAGTAGTGCTATGGCAATTGTATCCTAGTGTTAATTAAATAATAAAATCTTGTTTGAGGTAGGCGTTTTGCCTGCCTTTTTGTTTGACAATTTGTAGTTTTACAAATATAAAAAATTATGGTATGTGGAAAATTAATAAAGTTTCATTTGGGTACTATTAAAGTTTGTTGTTCCCGTTCAGCAGCATAGCAAAGACAAGCTAAAATATCCTGTTTTGTTAAATAGGGAAAATCTTCTAATAATTCTTCATAAGTCATCCCCCCAGCTAGATAAGAAAGTACATCGTAGACAGTTATTCTCATGCCTCGAATACAAGGTTTTCCACTACGTTTTCCTGGCTCGATAGTAATAATATTTTGTTCTGACATATTTAGTTGATAAATTTAGTTGATTAGATTATTATTGTAATTCTTAATTATTTAATATTAGGGAGTATTATTCGGAATCTAAATACCTGGACAGAATTAATTGTGCATTTTTGATTACTGTGTCATAGAGCTATCAAAGAATCAACAATCAATTTATATACAAATAATTTTGTCTACTTACTTATTCCCTCCCACATTTCAGAAAGGGGAATGCGTTGTCCAGATTTTGCTTCTTGCAATGCTCTCCTAAGACTAGCTTTTATTTCTTCAACTGGAGTATCATCTGGATCGGGTTCAATTTCTTCTGTTACTTCGGGAAAGAGTAGGATAACTCGTACTTTTCCTGAAATTGAATTTTCAATGGGGTGATCGAGGAATAATTGCCCTTTTTCATCGAGAGTTCCTGTTACTTCAATGGCTTTCATGTGTGTTATTTTTATAGTAGTTTAGGTGAATTACATTACAGTTTATCAGTAAAAATAGAGTCAGTATTTATCTACCAATTTTCATCATAAATTATAGTTAGTTTCCCACTATGGAATTACTACTGCTGCTCTTGCTATAGTGGATAATTTGCCAACCTTTTTCAGGAGCGATCGCTACTATAAGCTTCTGACAGTGCAGCAGTATCTTCAAACATTTTATAAGAAGTTATTAGTCCATTTTTGCTGGTACAAACTAGAGCATATTCACACTTAAAAATTCGCTCTGTTTTTTTAACTCGATGCTGCATATAACCATGGGCAAAAATATAATTATCTACAGCGACTAATTTATAAATTTCAAAAGCTTCAGTATTAAAAAGCTCGCCGAGAATAGAAAGAAATTCGACAACGCCTTTTTTGCCAATAAATTTACCATAAATAGGAACAGTATTTGGTCCTTGTGCTTCAAAAACCACGTCTTCAGCAACTAAACTTAAAGCGCGATCAAGGTCCTTATCTTTTAAAGCTGCGAAAAATTTAGCTACAGGATTATCCATAATAAATTCCAATAAATAGAGTTATTTTAATAGTTTACAATATGCTTTGCTGAACTCAACCTAACTATTATCTACAAGTTTTGTAATAACCATTGACGAAACTCACGAAGTAAAGCATTTTCTCCTTTTTCTCCTCGTCTAGTGAGAAAGTTTAAAATAACTGATTTGGATAAAATTGGCAAAACATTTGACTTTTCTTGCTCCTGATAATTGCCATTTTGCAAACAATAAATAAATAACTTTTCCCCATCAAATCTCCATATTTCTCCGATACCTAAAGCAGCATAAATTGTTAAACGATCTAAGGAACTACTGGTAATATCAATCTCAATTGCTAGGTCTGGAGGTGGATCTATATTAAAGTAAAATTTAATTTTACCTCGTACTAATGCTTCATTGGTGATGTAATAACATTCATCTGGTTCAATTCCTTTTTGCAAATCTTCTCGACTTAATGTTGTTGAACCAAGACTTGATATTTCTAACCCTAATACTTCTGTAGTTGTTTGTACCAGTCGTCCTAAAAAGTCTTTATTAATTTCATGTTCTGGCAAGGGAGTCATAATTTCTAATGCACCTTTGTCATAGGTCAATTTTTTGCTAGGATTTTCTGCTAAATCTAACAATAACGCTTGATAAGTTTCCCATCTGACTCCAGTTAATACTGTTTTGTTTTCTGGTTTAAATAAAGTTTTAGTCATGGCGTTATATTATCTTCAAATACTTATAATTTGGGGAAAGTAAAGCAGAAGGCAGAAAGCAGGAGGGAATAAAAGGTTAAAAGGATAATGGTTTTTTTATAACTGATTATCCGGATATGATATTAGTAGTGACTTAATTTAAAATAATATCATCATCAAATAGGAAGAAAGCAAAATTATGTCTGATGTTACAGTCAAAGATTTAGAAATAGTACAAAAAACTCTTTCACAAGCAGGTTTAGACTATCAATTAGAATTAGAAGACGGAAAAATATCAGTCATGGGACCTTCAGATATTGTATCCAGTGAAATTACTGCAGAATTGTTGAGACTTTTAGGTAACTGGGTTAAGCCTCGTCGTTTGGGACGTTTATTTGATTCTAGTGGTGGTTTTATTTTACCTGATAGTAATCTCAAGGCACCAGATGTATCTTTTGTAAGTGCAGAACTTTTGCCACGGAGTGTTCGTTATTTTGGGGAAATTATGCCTGAGTTAGTAGTAGAAATAAAATCTCAAAGCGACAGGATAAAATCTCTACAAAAAAAGTTGGAAAAGTATATACAACTAGGAGCAAAAGTAGGAATTTTAATCGATCCAGACGAAGAAATAGTAACAGTTTATCGCCCCACAGGTAAAACTATTAAACTTACTAATAATGACATATTGAGTATTCCCGAATTATTTCCTGGTTGGGAGATATCAATTTCAGAACTATGGCCACCAATATTTGATGAGTCAGAGTAATATTAAATTTCAAAAAAGGTAATACTCATAAATCTGTAATTTCTGTCTGCTGCCTGAAACTTGAAAACTATCATCAAAGTTCAACCTTTTTCACACCTTTTTTAGATACTTTGATTTTTTGATTTTTTCCCGGTTAAGTATTCTTTTTTAGCTTCTGATATAATTAATAATTATAGTAAAGCTAAAAGTAAAATAATTTATCTAAATTATGCCACCAACTAAATTCTTTCCTTATGACCTAGTTCCTCCAGATAAGTTTGTCGGTAGAACATCTGAACTCTACACAATTTTTGACCAAATTAATAATCGCGGTCATGCAGCTATTTATGGTAGTTATGGCATGGGTAAATCATCTTTACTTAACTATATAAAATCTCCTAATTTTTGGGAAGAAAAAGGGTTGAATTTTTCAGAGGCTTTGATTGTTTACTACATCTGCGAGGCTCCATTTACACCAAAGAGTTTTTGGCAAGAAGTCTTAAAAGAGTTAAGAAATGAAGCTGAGGGTGATTCAGATTTACAGAGTCAGATTGATGAGCTACTAAAAGCAGAAACAATAGAAATAAGAGATATACGGAAGATACTTAGACATATTGGGAAAAAAGATAAATTTTTATTATTACTATTAGATGACTATCATGTAATACTTAGTACACCAGAAAATTATATTAATAACCTGGATAAATCTAAAGAAATACAAACTTTTTTAAGTGGGTTGCGTAATCTAGCAGTTCATAGTACAGAAGGTCAATATTTCTCAACTGTTGTTGCTGCATTCCAAAAATTGGATGAGTTAGGCCCTGAGATTCCTCGTGGTGGTTCTCCTTGGTATAATCATTATCTATATGTAGATTTAAAACCTTTTAGTCAGGAGGATATTGATAGATATTTTTTTGATCCTAATGAAATTTTTTGTATTTCAATTCCTGAAAATATTCAGAAAGAAAAAGTGTTAGAAATTACTGGTAAATATCCTATATTACTTCAACACGCAGGTTATATATTTTCTAAATTGGAGCAAGATATTAATATTAGTACTTTTAAAGCAAAATTTAAAAATCAAACTGAACAAATATTCAAGGATATATGGAGAGATTTGACTGCGGATGAACAAAACCTTTTACTGCGGATTGTAATTGATAACTTAAATGGAGAGGTAAGTGGAAAGAGTTATTCTGTTGATGATATAGATAAAGTATTTGATAGAAATAGATATACGCTGACAAATTTGCAGCAAAAAGGTGTTATCTATAAGAACCCAGAGCAGGACAAATATAATTTTTCTTCTTCTTTAATGGAAGATTTAGTTGTTCAGGAATTTTCTGAAAAGATTTCAGACCCTCGGGAAGAGAAAATATTGTTTGAAAAATTTGGTATAAAATTTACTGAAAAACAAGCAAATAAAGTTAAAAAGAATGTACCTTCTATTATAAAAATTGGAGGAGCTATTATTAAAATTATATCAGGAATTAACCCTTTCAATAAATCAGAAGAACAACAGTAGTGCAAACCTAATCAAATATAGTTATTAAAATGCAAAAAACAATGGTTTTGATTAAAAATCCTTACACTATTGGTCGCCCAATATCTGCTCCAGAATACTTATATGGACGTGAAACAATTGTAAGCTTTATTCAAGAGCAACTTACTTCTAGGGCAAAGGTAATTATATTACATGGACAAAGACGTATTGGCATGACTTCCTGCATGAATTATATTTCTCGGTATGTTGGTGTAGATGGGTTTGTTTTTATTCCACTTTCTCTAGAGGATAAACATCATTATTCTTTGGATGAAATATTGTATGACTTTGCTAGGGATATAATTGATTGGTTGGGAATATCAAGAAACACCATAACTATTCCTAGTCAGGAGGATATAAAAGCAAAGCCACGACGATTTGTCAGATTTTTTTTAAAACAGATTTACGATAGCTTAAAGGGGAAAAGTGTAGTTCTACTCTTAGATGAGTTTGATGTTCTATGGGATGATAGTTGTACAGAAATCAACCCGTTTATCAACTTCTTAATTTCACTAATTAATAGAGAAAAAAAATTATTTATTATTCTGTTTTTAGGAATACGAGAAAATACCCTAGAATCTATTAGTGATTTGTTTAGTAGAGAATTACCCCGCCAAGAATTGGGATTACTGAATAAGTCTGACACTGAAAATTTAATTACTGAGGTCGCTAAGGGAATTATGGAATATGAACCTGAAGCAATTGAGGAAATTTTGGAATTGGCAGGCGGACATCCTTACTATACTCAATTACTATGTTTTAATTTATTTCAACAGGCTAGAAATCTTAACCGATGGAATGTAACTCGTCAGGATGTAGAAGCAATTATAGATGAATCTTTAGCAAAAGGTGAAGCGGCTTTTGTATCTTCTCTAGAAATTTTCTCTGCGAGAGAAAAATTAATCCTATCTGCAGTAGCTGAAGCTCAAAAAATAGCTACAAAATCCTCTGAATCAAATATTATGAGTCCATTAGTGATATTAGAAAGGCATCATGGAAAGCTTACAAAAAAAATGAAAGAAGAATTAACTAGAGCAGCAGAAAATTTAGTTGATTTGGGATTTTTAAACAAAATAGGGGAACAAGATTTAGGAAAAAGGATAATTCCTATTTATCAAGTAAAAGTTGAATTATTTCGGCTTTGGTTATTAAAGCGACATTCATTAGAAACAGAAATAAACATAATAGATGAATTATTTCCTCAAAAATTCTGGCTCCAGCAAATTTGGGATGCTGGCCTTTTTAATTGGGGGCGATCGCATACTAATTAAACAACCGAAAATATTAGTTTTATCAAGTTATAATTTGTCGTGCATATACTTGCTAACTGTCGCTTAATTGGCCTCTCAGTGTAAAGTAGCGAATATTCTGGAAGTTATGTATGCTGTAGAAAAGTAATTTGAATTTTTTGAGGAAGGCGAAGGGAATGAAGGGTTTGGGTATGAGGGGGGAATCACCTGTAGTGTTAATTTGTTACATTGATCGGGACTTACGCAAATTCACTTTGAAAACGCCATTTGTAGGGACGTTTTGCTCCGCAACTTATGAAGCGGAGCTTTGCGGAACGCAAATGGCATTTACCCTCGCTAGACTTAGTGTTCGTGTGTAAGTCCTGTTGATATTACTAATGATGTATTTGATAAATGCTATATCAATACAGATGAGGTGCATCAGTTTTTGATTTTAGGGAATACTGAAGCGCCGGAATAACGAAACAAGGAATATAGAATAATACTGTATCTTATTGAGATGAAAACCGCCATATTAGTGTAACTTATAGTCTCTAAATTTTTATAATAAATTCTTTATTTTTAATGAATACAAACAATTATAATTCAGCAATAAATCCTTATATTTTTGGTAAGCCAATCGATAAAAAAAAACAGTTATATGGAAGAGAAAAAACTATTGAACAAATCAAATCTAATTTAATAAACAATAAACAAATAACTTTGTTAGAAGTCCAGAGACGTATTGGTAAAAGTTCATTGCTCAAATGTTTGCCTCAATTTATGACTGGATATAAAAGTAATTTTAAGTTTGTTAATTTTTCATTTCAAGGTGAACAACATTATGAAATCCCTAAAATACTAGATCATCTTGCTGAGAAGATTATTGAAGATATTGGTGGAATTCCTGAAGAAGTAAAAAAATTAGCAAATAATCTAGATACTTTTTTTGGAGAATTTTTACCAAAGATTATTAACACATATTTATCAGGTGAAAAAGTAGTTTTTCTCCTAGATGAATTTGATGTTTTAGGAGAAGATGAAGAAACATATTCTCAAGGAAAAGGAAAAGACTTATTTGATAACTTAAAAAAAGCTGTTGAACGGGAAAATAGACTTTTTGCTATCCTAGTTTTTGGGAAGCCAGTAAAAAAAATCAACTATCTAGAAAGTTTCTGGAAACAAGACCCAGAAAAATCAATAATAAGAGTTACAGAACTTGATAAGAAGAGTACAGAAAAGCTGATTCGTGAACCAGCTGAAGGACAACTAGAATATGAACCAGAGGCTATTGATGCTATTTGGAAACTTTTAAAAGGGCATCCTTCTTTAACACAACTACTATGCAAATCTATTTTTGAATATTGCGACCTCAATAAAATAAACAGAGTAACTTCTCACCATGTAAGCTTAAGTCAAAAGAATGTAATGACAAGAGGAGGGGGAGTATTAAAAGGCTTCCTAATTGCTTTAAATGAACCTGAACAGTTATTTTTGAAAGCAGTAGCAGAAGCACAAGAAATAGGTATCATAGACCCACTAAAGATTATAAAACAAACTAAGAAAAGACAAAATCTTGCTTTAATAAATGCAGGAAAACTTTTAGTGGAATATGGCTTTTTGGAAAAATATGGCAGAGGTTATAAAATAAAAGTTGAATTAGTCCGTATTTGGCTACTGAAAAACCATCCCTTACTTGACGAAAAGGAGAGGAAAAGAAGAAAAACTGTTATGTCTAAAACACCCACAAATCCACCCAACAGACCTCCTTCAATTGAACAATTTGTTGGTTTTCTTGCTATTGTTATCACTGTAGGTACTTTAGGATTGTTTGTATTTTCTAGGATTCTTATCTCGGAAAATCCTAGACGTACCGAATCAGAATGTTTCAACCTATCACAGCAAATCAACAAAGCTTTAGGAGACACAAGAAAGCAATCGGAAGTCATCGAAAAAGTTAGATCTGAATGGTCTAGAGAAAAAGAAAGTTTAGACAAACAATGCCCATATTCTGATTATGAATTGGATGCAAAATATAATACCGTACTGCACTACTATGGGCGAACTCAAGTGGATGCTGGAAAATTCGATCTAGGTATAGAAGCGTTTTGTGAAATTACCAGTGAATATCAGGATTTTCCTAAGATTAAAACAATCTTTAAAAGATGGGTGCTAATTGATAACAGATTGTCTGATGAAAACACAATAAGGGTGCTTGAAAAAATAATTGAACAAAATCAATCAGGAAATGATTGCCTTGCTTATTCATTCAAGAATGATAGAAATAAAGATGAACTGTATGACCAAAAAGCTCAAGTTCATACCGAAGCTGGTCAGTTTATCCAAGCGGTTGAGTCATATTGTAAAATTACAAATAACTATTATAATAAAGAGTCTGTTGTCAAAAAGTTAGAAAAATGGGTTTCTGATGAGTATTATCAAGATGGTTTAACACTGAATGATACATATAGAGTAGAGGAAAAACTCAAAGAATTAAAAAATCAATGTTCAGTATTTCCTCTCTCACTAGATAATTAATTAATATTCCTCTCTGGAATTTTCCCAAAAACCATCGCTGCCTTCTAACTCTTCTTTAGGTGTTACTCTAATTCCTTGCCTTGGTACTCTGACTATTTTTTCCAATGGCTTTCCTTCTTGAGACAAAGCTCTTTCCTTTCTAATTATTTTGTCAAATAAGTATAAGGTAAACCCAATTAATATCCAGATTATTAAACTGAGGAAAAGAGTAAAAATAAAAACAATTAACCATCCTGACATTTGCCACAATAATCGCTCCACGAAATTATAAGTTTCCTTATATACTTCAGTGCGGTTTAGGCTAAAAGATACAGCCAAAGTACCCCAGCATCCACAAAAGAGATGAACAGGAATAGCTCCTACTGGATCGTCAATTTTCAGAAGTTTTAAAAATACGTTACCTACAACAACAATGACTCCACTAACAGCACCTATGAAAATGGCAATAGGAACATCTACATAAGCAGCAGAAGCAGTTATTCCAACTAAGCCTCCTAATATACCATTAATTAGTGATGAAAGATCTGGTTTTCCTGTCTCTGAATTGTTGCCAAATAGTTCATACCAAAAAGCAGTAAATGGTGTAGCTAATGTAGAAAAAATCCCGCCAGTTGCCGCTGCCATAATAGTAGTTACGATAATATGACCTACTTCTGTGAGATCGGTTGTTGAACCACCATTAAAACCTAACCAACCCAACCAGAGTATCAGACATCCAAGGGTAGCAGATGTCAAATTGCTTGGATAATAAGGTTGCTCCCGAAACTTACGAGAAAGTACTTCTGACTCTTCATCCTCTTCTAAATCTTCCTGGGCATTGTATTCAAAGTAACCCCATCTAGGTTTAAGTAAAAAAGCACCCACTAAAGCAGCAGTTCCTCCCACAGTATGAACAACAGTAGAACCTGCAAAATCTATAAAATTAAATGCTTGTTTGAGCCAACCATATTCTGACCATACCCAATGACCAACAATAGGGTATAAAAATCCTACCAAGATAAAACTAAACCAGAAAAATGCCCAAAACCTAATCCTTTCTGCTACTGCTCCAGAAACAATAGTAGCTGCGGTTCCAGCAAATGCTAATTGAAAGAAAAATAGAGAAGCTATGGAACGGTTGGGAAACTGACGCTCCAGACAAAAAAATTTATTTTTAGGAAAACCTAGTGGATTATCTTCTTTTGGCAGTAGAATAAATTGTGACTTTGGCTCGAACTGATTATATTCAGTTCCTGGAGAAAAATGCCCCCAAAGAGTTTCTATTTTCTGGTCATTTTGATTAACATTTTTAGTGCAAGGATAATTTGGATTATCCCCAAACATCAAACCAAAACCAAACATCCAAAAGGCGATCGCTGCCACACAAAAAACAATTAAGTTTTTCGCCAAGACATTAATAGAGTTATTGCTGCGACATAAACCTGCTTCCAAAAGAGCAAAACCAGCATTCATAAAAAATACTAGAGCGCCAGCTAATAACAGCCAGATATTGTCTACTGCTGCAAAATCATTACTGCCATCATTAGCTAAAGCTCTTTGGCAACTTATCAAAACTACGATAGTTGCTAAAAATAAACATACATACCTAAAACGTGAGAACCAGTTTTTATTAGTCATTTCAT
>NZ_CEZPJD010000202.1:0-11091 GCF_983059655.1 Okeania sp. | reverse complement strand
GATAAGCAGGTTGTCCTTGCTGTTGTACCCACTCTGTTAACTCAGACAAGGATAAGCCTAAGAGAGGGGTTTTGGTAGGAGTAATTAAAGATTGAGTCATTTCAGTTATCAGTTATCAGTTATCAGTACCTCTAGTTCAAAGTCAGAGGCTTGAAATATTGAACTTGATTTTCTCTTGGTCGATTGGATATGGCGAGGGGACCTGCTCTTGATAGAGTCGCTCCGAAGATCGCCATCCCTTGACCGCTTTTTCATCCCCTTGAAAGGGAAGGCTTAAGACCTGATTTTTTTGTCATTAGTAATTAATCTATTTGTGTAAATAAACGGTTGAATACTTCTAGACTTCTTTAACTATACTATAAAGTATAAAGGTCGCCTAAATATATAGGTATAATACCAATTACCAAAAATAATGCTACACTTCCGATGCGACTTCAGCTATTAAGTAATAATAATGATTCAGTAATTTTGCATGCGATTATCGGCATTAATTCCAAATATATTATACATTTACACCCTACTCCCACTCCAAAGAAGATGTAGCAAAACTTTTGAGAAATGGTATAATATGATAAAATTTTGAATTGGCTGACATGAGAAATATTGAAAGGGATAGCATGGCGAAAGTAAGTTGTCTACCTACTTAGTATGTTACTATTTTTTTATGGACACAATTTTGTTATACCTAAAACAGAGTAATAAATTTTGATGTGTTCAATCACTATCCACTCACAATCATCAATAATGATGCTACACAAAAACTTTCTCAGCAATATCAAGCTCAGACTCTTTTGGTTAGTTTATCTCATACAAAAAGCCGGTCGCAAAATATCGCCTATTTCTGTGCGGGGGTTGTTTTTAGCGATCGCTACAAGCGCTATAATTATCAGTTGCAACTCTGCGCCTCTCGAACCCTTGCGCATTAGTGTAGGAGTTTGGCCAGGCTACGAACCATTTTATCTTGCTCGAGAACTTGGCTACTATGACGATCGACCCATCAACTTAGTAGAGACGACATTTCTTCAAGAAGAAAATCGCGCTTTTCTGAATGGTGAACTTGATATGTTCTGCACGTCTTTAGATGCAACTTTAGAATTGCTAGAAACCGAAGCCAATAGCCGGATTTTTCTGATCTTGGATGTTTCTAATGGGGCTGATGCTCTCCTAGTCCAATCAGAAATTGACAATATTGCCAGTCTCAAGGGCAAAAAAATTGGTATGCAGCCCTCTCCTTTAGGACGATTACTATTAATTCATGCATTAGAAACGGTTGATTTATCCATTGAAGATGTGGAACTAGTCAATCTAGAGATGGTAGATCAAGAGAGGCCCTTTCAAGCTAAAGAAATTGATGCTGTCGTAACTTACGATCCCATTCGTGCAAATCTCATTGCTTCTGGTGCAAAAGTCTTATTTGACAGTTCTCAATTGTCTGGAAAAATTGTTGATGTTCTTGTGGGGCGTCAATCTTTAATTTCAACTCATTCTCAACAAATCAAAATCCTTTTAGAAGGGTGGTTTAATGCTCTTGATGCGCTTGCAGAAAATCCAGAAGAGAGCATTAAGTTTATGGCTAAACGAGAAGGGGTGTCTCCAGAACAGTTTAAACAGTCTCTCCAAGGTTTACGATTAATCAGCCTCAAAGAAAACCAAGAAATTTTTAATCAAACCAATACTGAATTTATCGAAGGGATGCGAAGATTGTCAGATTTTCTCAAAGATAGCAAAGTAACAAAGAAAGCAATTGATCCTGTTTCGATTCTTGAAGGACAAATTCTGAGCAAAATTAAAACTTAATTGAGTAACTATGCCAAGTTTTTCCTTATCTTTACGATATTCTATTCCTATAATTATTCTGAGTCTGGGGGGAATTTCCGGTTTAATTGCTTTTCAGCGAGAAGTTCACATTGCTTTTACTCGAACAGAAGAAAAAATTAAAGAACAAGCAAAATTTACCGGAGGTCAAACTGCCGGTTTACTAGAATATCAATATCGTCAAAATAATACTCAAGGTGCAACCTTAATTATCAATCGCTTGGCAAAAGCACCTGCTATTACTCTAGCATTACTTGTTGATGAAAATAATGTCATCATTGAAACAACTCGCTTGCAATTTCGAGAGGAAAAAGTTTCAGAAATTGTTGAAGAGTGGGTAGCTAGTGTAGTACAAACTGTTCGTCAAACACAATCACGTCAAGTTATTTTAAATGACAACCGAAAAAATCTTTGGGCTTTCTATCCAGTTGGCTTAGTCAATTCTGCTGGAGAAATTTTACCTTCAGAAGTTGGTGTATTATTACTCAAATACGATCTAAATATATTAAAACAACAAGCTTTCGCTGATGCAATTCGACAATCTCTAACTTATAATACTATTCTGAGTTGTTTGTGTTTATTTCTCTGGTTCTTTTTCTCAAGATTTGTTGTTTCTCCTTTGAGACAATTGACTGATACTGCTGCAATAATTGGTAGAGGTCAGTTAGATACTCGTATTCACATCAGATCCCCCAATGAAATTGGTGTGCTTGCTGTCTCCTTTAATCAAATGGTCGAACAATTACAAGATTCTCTGATTGCTTTGGAAAAAAACAATGAAATATTAGAACAACGAGTACAAGAGCGAACGCAGGAACTAGAAATAGCCAAAGAAAAAGCCGAAGCAGCCAACCAAGCAAAAAGTGCCTTTATTGCCAACATGAGTCACGAGTTACGCTCTCCTTTAAACGCTATCCTCGGCTTTACTCAAATTATGACTCGTTCTCAAACCCTTTCCAAAGAACATCTTGAAAATATCAGTATCATTAGTCGCAGTGGCGAACACCTTCTGACTTTAATTAACAATGTCCTAGACCTTTCTAAAATTGAAGCCGGACGCATTACTCTCAATCAGAAAAACTTTGACCTCCATCGCCTACTCAACGATATTGAAGATATGCTCTACCTGAAAGCACAAGAAAAAGGCTTACAACTTTTAGTCGAGCATACTAACGATATTCCTCAATACATCTGCACCGATGAGGTGAAACTACGTCAGGTTTTAATTAATATTATTAGTAACGCCATTAAATTTACTTCACAAGGAGGAGTCTCTCTTAGAATTGCTCAAAAATCTTCCCCATCTAATCCCACCCAAATTATCTTTGAAGTCGAAGATACTGGAGCTGGAATTGCAGCAGAAGAACTGGATAAACTTTTTGAAGCCTTTAGCCAAACTGAAACAGGAAAACAAGCTCAAGAAGGAACGGGATTAGGATTACCAATTTCTCGTAAATTTGTCCAACTAATGGGGGGAGACATTCATGTTAGATCCAGACTTAACAAAGGAACGATTTTTACCTTTGAAATAAAAGCTACCATTGTCACAGAAGGCGAGGTTGTTGAGACTCAAATTCCCCAACGTCATGTTATTGCCCTGGAACCCAATCAACCTAAGTATCGGATTTTAGTAGTAGATGATAAACCTCTGAATCGTCAATTATTAATTAAATTTCTTTCCCCTCTGGGATTTGAACTCCAAGAAGCTGTCAATGGCCAACAAGCAATAGAAATATGGAATGATTGGCAACCTCACCTAATTTGGATGGATATGCGGATGCCAGTGATGGATGGATATGAAGCCACAAAACAGATCAAAGCAACAGCCAAAGGAAAAGCAACAACAATAATTGCTCTGACAGCTAGTGTATTGGAAGAGGAAAAAGTAGTAGTTTTATCGGCAGGGTGTGATGATTTTATGAGAAAGCCATTTCGCGAAACAGATCTCTTAAACAAGATGGCAGAATATTTAGGGGTGTGCTATGTGTATGAGGAAAGTGAGATTAAGCCGAAACAAAAGGAAGAAACCCTTGAATCTATTGAAAAGAAAGTCAAGGTATTATCTGAAGAATTAAAAAAACAACTAAAAGATGCTTTGCTGACAGGAAATTTAGCAGGAATTGCTCATACAATTGCCCAAATTAATCAATTAGATAATTCTCTAGCTGAAGCAATACAAAAATATTGTGATGGCTTTGAATATGAGAAAATTTTGAATTGGTTGAGTGATTACAGCACTTTTTAGGAAGCGTGAGGTACAGTTTGAAAATGAATCTTTTTTTCCCTACTGCCTACTGCCTACTCCCTACTCCCTAAAGTCCTAAAATTTTGTATCTCATCAACTCCAAAACTGGTGTAAGAATATGAATATCATCAAACAAAATGCTAAACTAATAATAAAATCATAAAAATATTTAATCATAACTTATGAGTTTCTCGCTAATCAACTCAAAGCATGGCAATATTTTAGTTGTAGACGATACTCCTGCCAATTTACAAATATTAATAAGTTTATTGTCAAAAAAGGGTTACACAGTTCGTCCAATGCCCAGTGGAAAACTTGCTCTTGAAGGGATTCATCTTAATTATCCCGATCTGATTTTACTTGATATTCAAATGCCAGAACTCGATGGTTATGAAGTATGTAAGCATTTAAAAGCCGATCCTCGCACTCAAAATATTCCTGTGATTTTTATTAGTGCCCTTGATGATATTTTTGATAAAATAAAAGCATTTAAAGTAGGCGGAATTGATTATATTACTAAACCTTTTCATGCTGAAGAGGTCTTGTCCCGTGTAAAAACTCATATTACTTTATATAAACTCCAGAAACAATTGCAAGAGAAAACTGTAAATCAAGAGCGAGAAATTCAGGATAAAAATCTAATTTTAGAACAAATGATTGAGCGCTTAGAAAGTACCAATCAAGAATTACAAGAACGTTTAGAGCAACTAAAAAAAACACAATTGCAATTAGTTCAAAGTGAAAAAATGGCAACTTTAGGTCAAGTTGTTGCTGGAGTAGCCCACGAAATCAACAATCCTGTGGGATTTATTGAAGGAAATATTAGTCATGCTTTAGAATACGTTGAAGCTTTAATTCATTTGGTGAGTCTCTATCAAAATAAATTATCTACTCCCGATCCAGAAATTAAAGAATATATTGAAGAAATAGATCTGAATTTTTTAATTGAAGATTTTCCTAAAACGATCGCCTCCATGAAACAAGGGGTCGATCGTATTTGCAATATTAGTGCTGCATTACGCACTTTTTCCCGTGGGGATAACGATCAAAAAGTTGGTTTTAATATTCACGATGGCATTGATAGTACTTTGTTAATTTTAAAACATCGACTTAAGGATGATGGAAAAAATTCAGTTATCAAGGTAATTAAAGAATATGGAGAATTACCAGAAATAAACTGTTTTCCTGGTAAATTAAATCAGGTGTTTATGAATATAATTGCTAATGCCATTGATGCTTTAGAAGAGAGTAATTTTGGTAAAACTTTTGAGGAAATTAAAGCTACACCAAGTCAGATTACTATTACTACAGAAGTTGACAGTGAAAACCAACAGATAATCATCCGAATTAGAGACAATGGCATAGGTATGAAAGAAGAAGTGAAACAAAAGATATTCGACCATTTATTTACGACCAAAGGAGTAGGTAAAGGTACGGGTTTAGGCCTATCAATTTCCCGGCAAATAGTAGAAGAAAAACATGGAGGAAAACTTACTTTGAACTCCGCACCAGGGGTAGGTACAGAGTTTGAAATTGCTTTACCCAGGCAATAACGAAGTCAGAAGTCAGAAGTTATTTTTGTAACGGAGATTTAAGTTCCGCTCCAATTGTAGCAAAAATTTATAAAACTGGTCTAATACCAACTTGATAAATGTTTGTTACAAATAGTAGAAGTAAGAAAGAAGGAAGAGAGAAGAAGGAAGAAGGGGTAAATATTGAAAAAAAGGGGTAAACGATATCAATAACTGTCTAAAATGAACTGAATGAGCTGTTTTTAAGTATACCCGTTCTTGATCCACTTTTTATAGCATTCTTTTTTCAAATTGGTATAATATACCATTACCAAAAACCTAAATTAACCACCGCTAAAGCAGTTATTGATTAAATTGGATTCT
Source organism: Okeania sp. (assembly GCF_983059655.1). Classification (NCBI taxonomy): domain Bacteria; kingdom Bacillati; phylum Cyanobacteriota; class Cyanophyceae; order Oscillatoriales; family Microcoleaceae; genus Okeania; species Okeania sp. The sequence goes on along the minus strand of NZ_CEZPJD010000202.1, from coordinate 5,136 downwards.
CATGACAAAAGTAATTTCTACAAACGTTACCCAGTCAAAATCTCCAAGTTATTTGGCCAGATTACAAGGACAACTCTTTAAAAAGAAGCGCTCGGTTGTTGTTCGCCTAAACTTTATCTTATTACTAATATTTATGGTGATTACTGGCGTTTCTATTGGTGTTCTATTTTTTAGTTACCAAGTCAAAAAATCCACCGAGAAAGTACTGGAAGTAGAGGTTCCTAAAGCACTCGGTACGATTAGTATGCTTGAAGAATTAGGTACTATGAGTGGTAATTTGTTAGAATACGTTCTTGGGGAAGAAGAAGAAGAGCAAGAATACTTCAAAAACTATAATGAGTTGCTAGAATTTCGAGATAGCGTTTCCATCAAAATTCGCAACACTCGTAAGCGAGATTGGGACCGCTTGGACAGACTGATTGAAGATTTCCGCAAAGAATCAGAAGAAAAAGTGTTTAAGGGCTATGACCCCAGTGCCGATCGCAAAGCCAGTCAGCGCATCAGTACTCTACTGAAAGATGTAGGTGTGCCCATGGAAAAGTTGTTACAGCAGCTCAAAGAGGAAGAACTGGCTGATGCTGGCAAATCTAAAAGTTTTGATGAGGTGGTGCGCGATGACCTTCCAGGAGTCCGTTACTATCTGGAACTGTCAGAACTCGCTGGTAATATGCTTGCTGCATTGAACCGCTTCATCCTTAACGATCCAGATGCTAAACGGGAGTTTTTTGAGTATGCTCTGGATTTTGAAATTACTTTTGAAAATCTCCGTGCCCTAGAGCAAAAAGAACAGGAAACAATTAAACTCAGAGAGATAAAAAGGCTCTTTGATGAGCTGAAAGCAGAAGGAGAAAGTATTCTCAAGACCTACCGAGCGAATAATCGCGAACAGGCTCTTCAAACCATCGAAAACTTGGAGCGTCGCAACTACCAAGAAGCCGAAAAATTGTTAGAAAGTCTCTCAAAAACTGCTCGGAAACAAGTTGATAAAAGTAAAAACTCCCTCAACCAGTTGGTGACATTCCTCAATATCATGACCGTGTTTACGATCACCTCCGGTGTTACTTTGGTGTTGCTTTTGATTTTCTACGTTCGCAATTCAATTCTTCAACCCTTACAGAAAATAACTTTAGCGGTGGAGTATCTTCGCTCGCGTCAGGGAGTCTACGAGATCGAACAAGACCGCTACGACTTGGAATTTGATACCATTTTAAGCAGCCTGAATTTATTTAAACATGAATTGATTGAACTAGATAGACTGCGAGAAACGGAACAGGCACGAGCCATGCAGCTAGAAGATGCACGCGAGTTAGCCGAATCGGCCAGCGCCGCAAAAAGCAATTTTTTGGCAGTAATGAGTCACGAAATTAGAACCCCGATGAATGCGATTTTGGGTTTGAGTCACTTGACATTGCAAACAGATCTAGACACCCAACAAGTTGACTATATCCAGAAAATTGAAAGCTCCGGTAAATCTCTCCTGCGTCTCATTAACGATATTCTTGATTTCTCAAAAATTGAAGCGGGGAAACTAGCACTAGAAAAAATTGATTTTGACCTTGACGCGATTTTGCAAAATATATCAAATATAGTCAGCTTACACGCAGAAGAAAAAGGTCTCGAATTCTTAATCGATATCGATCCAGAAGTCCCAAATTCACTGAGGGGCGATCCACTGCGATTAGAACAACTACTTCTGAACCTAATCAGTAATGCTATCAAATTTACGGAAGTTGGTCAGGTGATTGTTCGGCTTACTTTGCGAGAATGGCGAGAAGATCGAGTAAAAGTAGATTTTTCCGTTCTGGACACGGGGATCGGGCTTACCGAGGACCAATGCAAGCAACTGTTCCGCAGCTTCAGCCAAGCAGATGACTCGACCACCCGCAAATATGGTGGAACCGGCTTAGGTTTAGCCATTTGCAAACGCTTGGTCAACTTGATGGGCGGTGATATTTGGGTGGAAAGCCAGCTCGAACAAGGCAGCAACTTTCAATTCTTTGCTGTGTTTGAAACAGCATTAAATCCCCAGGTAGATTTCACTCCACCTCCAAAACTAAAAAATATAAAAGCGTTGATCGTCGATGATAGCCCGGCAGCAAGTAACATTCTCAAGAGGCTTTTGCAATCATTTTCCCTACAGGTTAACACTGTTGCTTCTGGAAAAGAAGCTCTAGAAGTCCTACAAGGGACCAAAAACCCCTATCAATTGGTGGTGGCTGACTGGCAAATACCCGATGAGATGGATGGTATCGAGTTAATTCAACGCATTCGTGCTGCTCCTCTGCCTCAGCAGCCTCGGATTCTACTCATTACCTGCCACGGGCAAATGGATATCAAAGGGTGTGCCGCACAAGCGGGTGCTGAGAATTGCTTATCAAAGCCTATCAATCGTTCGACCATCTACAATACCCTTGTGAGGATATTCTGCCCCGATGTTGTTGCGAAACCTGGAAAAAATAGTGTTAGCGAGCGCGCTGCGGCTTTTGATTCTTCTTGTCTTTCGGGCTATAAGTTATTGCTGGTGGAGGATAACGAAATTAACCAGCAGATCGCCCGAGAATTATTGGTAGGAGCAGGTGCGAGTATTGATACCGCAAATAATGGCCTAGAGGCATTGACAGCAGTGCAACACAATCATTATGACGCAGTGTTGATGGATATTCAAATGCCGGAAATGGATGGTCTTGAGGCCACGCGACACATCCGAGCTTTGGGCAAATCGGATTCTCCCGAAAATCACCGTTTCACTGATTTGATCATCATTGCTATGACAGCCCATGCTATGATTGGCGATCGCGACTTGAGCCTGCTTGCAGGTATGAACGACCATATTACAAAACCTATAGATCCTAGTCATGTTTTCCGAACCCTGAAACTTTGGCTAAAAACGTCTACAGCAGAAAGAAACAGCAACATGAAAATACAACTTGCAGAGTCTGATACAGTCTTTTCTTCTCCTTGGCCACCTGCTACCAAGGAGTCACTTGTTTTGGCGAGGATCGATGTCAAAGAAGGTGTCCATCGTATTGGGGGGAATCTCAATGCCTACCTCCATATTTTGTGTAAGTTTCGCGAACAGAACCAAAATACTCTAGCAAATATCCAAGCTACAATTGCGGCGACAGACTACACCACTGCTCGAGAGCAAGTCCATAGTATCAAAGGCACCGCAGGCAATATCGGAGCCAAAGATTTGTTTTTGGCTGCTTCTGCCCTAGAGAAATCTTTGCATAACAACTCCTCAACCGAAGTGCTGCATGATTTAATGCAAACCTTCAGCCAATGCTTTGCCGCCGTGATGGAATCCCTATTGAAGCTAGGGCCATCTATAGAAAGTTCCACAGGTGCGATCGATCAACCCCATCGGATAATAGAACCGCAAGTCCTGAAAAATCGCCTTCAAGAACTAGAACATCTTTTGCAAAACGATATTGCAGTAGCATTAGAAAAACTCCGAAATTTAAATGAAGTCACCCAAGGAACGCCATATAGTGTTGAAATTAAACTGCTTCAAAATGCGGTCTTTGATTTTGATACAGACACAGCGCGAAAACAACTCCAAGATTTAATCGCACGAATAGATTCATGAACAAAGGCAGTTATTCTGAGGACAGAAGGCAGAGGGCAGAAGGAAAATTGGATGAGGTTTCTGACTCCATCCAATTGTAGACACCCTGTAGACAATGGGGTATTATGCCAATTCCCATGCATTATTGCTATACTTGGGCAGTACTTCAGTTATTAACTAATTAGCCCAGGGAAAATCAATTTTTTACTAATTTCAGCTAAGTTAATGTTAATTATTCTTGTGTTTGCTTCTCCCTGTACGGACGTTGCATACAACGTCCCTACCCACTCCCCCACTCCCCTGCTCAACAAAATGTAGAAAAGTTTTTGAGAAATGGTATTATACCCTTGTTCCCTAAAGGTTATGAGCGGCGGACAGGTTTCAGAATTCCCTTCTGTCTTCTGCCTCCTGCCCTCTGCCTCCTGATAGCAAATTCTGGCACTTAACTTGCCTTCGGTTTTGTATCTATCAGAGTAGAAAAAAATCGTCAAAAATAGTAAGTTAAACTCTATGACCAAAAAATAGGGCTATCAACAGTATTAAAATAATTAGACAAAGTGACACACAATTAGACATTTACTGTGATACACTAAATTTATGTCTAACTTATTAACTATATATGAAACAGCACAACTGCGCGCTTAGTGCCAACAAAAACAATAATCATGAAATCTTTTAAAACTGAACTCAAACTTAAACTACAACAAAAAACAATACTTGCCAAACACGCAGGAGTAGCACGTCATGCTTATAACTGGGGGTTAGCAACTTGCATAAAAGAGTACGAAGAAACTAAATTTCGCCCAAGCGCCATCACCCTGCATAAACGTTTAGTAGCCGAAGTCAAATCAATTAATCCCTGGTATTATGAAGTATCTAAGTGTGCCCCACAACAAGCATTAAGAGATTTAGAAAGGGCATTTAAAAACTTTTTAACTATTCGGGGACGTGGCTTTCCAGTCTTTAAGAAAAAAGGAAGAAAAGACAGTTTTTATTTAGAAGGAAGTATTAAGATTATTCAAGGGAACTACATAAAATTACCCAGAATAGGAATAGTAAAAACATACGAAATCTTACCTTCTGTGCCAGTAAAAAACGTCACCATATCCAAACGAGCAGATAGTTGGTACATCAGTTTTAAGTACAATTTTGAATCCTATCCAACAGAAAAAGTAGGAGAAACTATAGGTGTAGACATAGGCATAAATACATTAGCAACCTGTTCTGATGGCAGTAAATTTGCTAACGTCAAAGCCTACAGGGAAGCCAAAAAACGATTAGTTCGTCATCAAGGTGCAGTCAGTAAAAAAGTTATTGGCTCCAAAAACAGACGCAAAGCAGTAAAAAAACTAGCAAAACTTCACAAAAAAGCGGATGCGACCCCGCGACGACGTCAGCTCGCTTGCGGAACGCGCACCAAGCAGTAGCCGATATCAGAGCAGATGCACTACATAAACTCACTTCATGGTTAGCTAAAAACCACAGCACCATAGTAATTGAGGATTTGAATGTGAGTGGAATGCTCAAAAAGCGGTGCGACCCCGCGACGACGCCAGCTCGCTTGCGGA
>NZ_CEZPJD010000201.1:0-11094 GCF_983059655.1 Okeania sp. | reverse complement strand
ATCCACAATACTGTCTTTTTCTAAAAAGCTGAGAAACTGAGCCGGAACAAAACGCTCATAAGCCTGGTTTAATTTAGTTATATTGTTGTACAGTTGGGCATTTTCTAATGAAATTGCTGCTTGAGTAGCAATAGTTCGTAACAGTGCCATGCGTTCTCTGGTAAAAGCTCCAATAGTCAAGTTATTTTCTAGATAAATAAGGCCCTGGAGTTTACCTTGATTGATTAGAGGAGTGCAAGCAATAGACTGACATTGATATTTTTGAATGTAGGCATCGTCAGTAAAATTCCCTTCACGAGTAGCATTGTTCAAAACAATAGTATTACTAGTACGGGCAACATAATACACAATTTTTGACGCTACCATTGTAAATTCATATATAGGAATAGACTGCAATAGGAAAACTTCCTCAGAGTATTCTTCCTTTGTTGCTTCAATAAATAAACTTTCCCCATGAGCCAAAATTAATATTCCTCGTTGCGCTCCTGCATTTTCAATAAGAATATCCATTAAAGTTGCCAGTAATTTTTCCCAAACAATCTCGCTAGAAATGGCAGTCGTGGATTTAATCACTGTAGCTAAATCTAAAAAATGACTATCATTAGAACGGGTTGTACCCTTTTCCCATATTCTATCAGAGCTTTTGCTATTGCAAGTTTTTAACAATTGAGGATAGTTTTTTTCTAAGTGCTTGACTTTTGCTATTGCTCCCCATTGACTGTAGCAGTAATGTGCTTCCATCATGTAAACAGAAGCAATTTTTTCCTGCTGCCAGTCAAGATAAAATTTAGCTGCCAGTTCATTTGCTAGAGCTTCTTCTTGAATATATTTATTTTCTTTAGCTCCTGATATTGCCTTGTTATATAACTCAATTGCTTCTGCTTTTTTTCCTAAGATTCGGCTTTTTTCGGCCTCCACTAAATCAACTTTATGTTGGTAATTCATCGGAGCAAACTCTGCCCATCGCTGTTGCAGTTGCCTTTGATTTTCTTCTACTCGTTCGATCATCTCTGACATCTCGTTTTTGGCATTACTCAAACTTGCCAAAGCAATTAAAGAATCATAAAAATAAAATATTGGTTCAGTCACCAGTCCAGCAACAGCTAGCACATACGCCTTTATTTCTTCTACATTATTTTCAATAGATTCTATTTCCTCAAACAGATAACACAACATCATCTTATATAAGTAAAAAAATGATAACCCCAAGTAGTCATTAGCAGAAAGCATTTGAGAGATAAATTTGGCTTCTCGATCGCTATCTCCAGATAAAATAGTTGGATCTTTAGCCATTCCAAGTAAATTTAATGTTGACTGCCAACAACTGCGACACCAATTAGCTGCCGCTAATTGATTCAATTGTACTAACCCATTAAAATAAGTATGAGATAACTTTTCCAAGGCAGCCAAAGGTTGATTAGACCAAAAAAATTGTAAACAAAAAGCATGAGCATTGTAGCCAGCAAATTCTAAATTTCCCACCTCTAAACCCATTCCATAACCTTCTTGCAAGGGAGAAACGGTTTCTCTAATATGAGATTTATAATGTAGGAGAAAAAATATCACAATATGTATTACCAATGGTTTCACACTTTTTAAATCTAGTTTGGAGACTACCTGTAGTGCTAGTTGACCAAACTTTACCCCAACATTGACATCTTGCAAGATATTACAAGCAACCATACCATAGCAAGAATAAGCAAAGGCGGAAGTCTCAGTATTTCCATATTGAATAGATAGCTTGACTGACAAAGCTACCAATAATGGAAATAAGGGAGAACCGGAAAGGTAAGTAGCTGGCATAATGCTATTGGCAATTTCCACAATAGCGATTTTTTCTCTATCCTTCATCATTGGTAGATCGACTAAACTTTCTATTTCTCGATCGCCAACCAGTAGGCAAATTTCGGAAACTGCCTCTTTAATATAATCTTGTGTGGGCTTTTGGGGAAAAGTGAGACCTAGTTGTTGCAAAAATTGTTGTGCAGTAATAATTGCTTTTGTGGGTTGATTTTGAGTGTTATATGCTTGTATTCTAATTTTATAAACATTGACTTGTTCTGGTAAAGAGCGGGTATTAGCAGCTACTATCTCAATTAATTGTTCCATAGCCTCAAAATTACCACACAGAAAAGCCAATTCTACGGCTAATTCATAGAACTCCAGAATCATATTGTATTGGTGCAACCAACCATTTTCCCCCAATAAAGCCAATCCAATATTGGCATATTCACGGCTTGTCTGATAAGCATTAGCATCTTTAGCTTTGCGACAGGCAACTAAGTTGAGTTGAGCTAGTTCATTTCGTTCGGTTTGTTTGGTTATTAAAGCTGTTCCATAGTTTAGTTGATTGACGAGTTCAAAAATCTGCTCTTCCTTGGTTTCTGGGGACATCTTTTGTAACAGCAATTGTCCTATCTGATAATGAGTCTTGTTTTTTTGGTCATCGGGAATTAGAGCATAAGCAGCTTGCTGAATTCGATCGTGACTGAATTTAAAAAATTGAACGAGAAGATTTTCATCTAATTCGGACTGGAGTAAAATTAAGTTGCGGTCAAGACAAATTTTTAACAACTGAAAAGTTTCTTGGGCAGAAATTTTTCTTACCCAAGCGATAGTTTTTAAGTCAAAGCATGCTCCTAAACAAGCAGCAATAGATAAAACTTCTTGACTTGATTTTGGTAATTTTTGCAGTTTAATTACCATCAATTCTACAACATTATCTGTAAACTCACTTGCCTTTATCGCTTCTATATCCCATTGCCAAACCCTTGATTCTTGATTTAATTTTAACAATTCTTCGCTATGTAATGCCTGTAAAAATTCATTAACAAAGAAAGGATTTCCTTCTGTTTTTTTCATAACTAACCAGGCTAAATCACAAACTTTTTCTACATTCTGCTTCAAGGTATCGGCGATTAGACAAGCAATTTGAGATATAGGTAATTTTTTTAACTTAATTTTATTAACTCCTGCCTTGTTTTGCTTCAGCTTTTTGAGAGAAATAGCTAAGGGATGGCTTGCCAAAACTTCATTATCGCGATAAGCTCCTAACAGTAAAAGATATTTGCTTGTTCCTTCTACTAATAGCCGTTCAATCAATGTCAAAGTTGCTAAATCGGCCCATTGTAAGTCATCTATAAATAAAGTTAATGGATGCTCGCGATCGCAGAAAGCACCAATAAAGTCAGAAAAAACAAGGTTGAAACGATTTTGTGCTTCATTGCCTCCTAATATCGCAACAGAAGGTTGTTTGCCGATAATTAATTCTACTTCAGGAATAACATCAATGATTATTTGTCCGTTGTTTCCTAATGCCTTCAATAATTTTTCTCGCCATACCTGAAACTTAGCTATGCTTTCCCCTAATAATTGCCCAATTAATCCGCGAAAAGCTGCGACAATTGCTGAATAAGGAATGTTGCGTTGAAATTGGTCAAATTTGCCAGATATAAAATAACCTCTACATTCTGCGATCAGCTCAAAAAGTTCTTGCACGAAAGATGATTTGCCAATACCAGAATAACCGCTCACTAACATAAGTTCCACTTTTCCAGTTTCGACAACTCTCTTAAATGCTTTCAGTAAAGTTGCTATTTCTTTTTCCCTGCCATAAAGTTTTTGAGGAATTTGGAAGCGATCGGAAATATCTTGTTGACCTAGTGTAAAAGAATTAATATTTCTTGTTTCTTTGAGTTGGCGACTACACTCTTCTAAATCTGCTTTTAACCCATCAGCACTTTGGTAACGATCCTCAGCATTTTTGGCCATTAATTTCATTACAATATCTGCAATGATTTGAGGTATTTCTATCTTGTTAAGTTTTTCTTTGCTAATAATTGCTGGTGGATTTTTGGCCAGATGACAATGTATTAATTCTAAAGCATCGGAACTTTCAAAAGGCAGTTGTCCCGACAGCATTTCATAAAATGTTACTCCCAGAGAATAAAAATCTGTGCGATAATCTAACCCTCTATTCATTCTGCCTGTTTGCTCTGGGGAAATATAAGCTAGAGTACCTTCTAAAAGGTCAGGATTTTTTAGGGTAGGATTTTCCCTACTTAGTTGAGTAGCAATGCCAAAGTCGATGATTTTTAGTTCTTGAGTTTCGGGATTAAAAACGATATTAGAGGGATTGATATCTTTATGAATAATATGTAGTTTGTGTATTTCTCCCAAACTTTGTGTAATCGCGATCGCCAGAAATAAAAATTCTTCAACAGAAAGCTCTGGGCACTTTTCAAGCCATCGTTTGAGGGAAATTCCACCAAAGTCTTCCAAAGCGATCGCATAACTTCTTTGATATTTTTCCAAGCTATATGCTTTAATAATACTGGGAGAGTTCAACTGGCAAGTCAGATGATATTCTTGTTTGTAGCGTCGAATTTCCTCTGTACTGGGATACTCTCGATTAAGAAATTTGATAATAACAGGTTGATCTTCGCGGAGGGTGGTTGTAGTTTGATCGACAACTCTTCGAGCGCTATACACTAAGGAATTTGCACTTTCATGGATTTGAATTAAATCCGTATATCCAGCAAGGACTACCATAATAATACAATGGGAAAAAAATTAAGGACTTTATTCATTTTATCTCAGTACTATTATATCATGTCCCATTAACTAGCTCCAATATTATGTCTCTTTAAACACCCACAATAAAACTTTTAGGGAACAGAAAACGGGAAATAGGAAAAAATTGATCGGGTAACACATTTTTATTATCGCTAATTCTTGATATAATATAGAATCTGGTTATACAGTATATGTTTATAATTCTATCAATACTTTTCATTAACATAAAGTACAGAGATTTTGGCTTACCGAATAATTAACTAATTAATAATTAAATAGTTATGGTTTAAAGCCTCCCCTTTTAAGGGGAAAAAAGCGGTCTCCGGATGGTGAGGTCCCCTGCTCTTATCAGAGCCGCTCCGAAGATCGCCATATCCAATCAACCAAGAGAAGAAATAGTATTTCCTTATATTCAATTCCGTAACGGTTTTAACCTTCTTGTAATTATCAATTATCCATTATCAATTATCCATTAATGAAAGCGCTTTTCGCTCTTGATGAACCACATCGCCATAATAAAAACCCAGACGTTGCATGCAACGTCCCTACTGGGGTCTAATGAAATGAAAACCCCTGTTAAGACAAAGGCAGAAGCTCTGTACTCTATCTTTGTGAAAACCGCACAACCGGATTTTATATAATATCATGTCCGGTAGCATCGTTTGTTTATAAAATTAAGTTAAAATTGCAATAAACCATTCTGCCTCTCTTAGTGAGCATTCCCTCTCTTGGTCAGCATTCCCTTACGCCTGTCGGCAGCACGGGATCTCACCGCTTCTGCCCTCTGTCTTCTACCTTCCTTACTCCTAAGTATAACTATTTAACCGGACATGATATGACTTCTGACTTCTAACTTCGTTAAACCCTTATTCTCTTCAGTCACCAGCAGAAAGAGAGGGCAGGACTCATAATTCCCTTATGTTTTCTACCTCCTGCCCTCTGCCTTTCTGCATAACACCTGTTTGACCAAAATCATGACTTTGGCAGCGCTCGAGATAACTGCAAACAACCTGATCGCGAGCGCCATATTCTAAGCATTCTTGAAATAAAGCTGCCGCTTTTGTAAATGACTCCTGATAAAACAACAAAACTGCCATTTCAAACTTCTGTTTCGTAGCAATTTTGATATACCTTAATTCTGGTGGATCGGCAGAAAAAACTTCAAATAAAGCAACCGCTTTAGTTTTACCTTTAGCTGTTACTTGTTCAATAAATCGATAGTTGTATTCCAAGGGATTATTCAAACGTGCCAAAGTTTCATGAGTAATTAACAGGGAAACCCCATAAGTTTTGGTAAAACCTTCCACTCGCGAGGAGATATTCACCGCATCTCCGATCGCTGTTCCATCCATACGCCCAAATCCGCCTACAGTACCTAAAATCAACCTACCTGTATGTAAACCAATACCAATACGAATGGGTTTTAAATTCCTTTGTTGTCTCTCTGAATTGTACATTTTCAACTCCTCCAAAATCGCTATTGCTCCTTTGAGAGCATCATCGGCAGAATTAGGAAACAGAGCCATAATGGCATCGCCCATATATTTATCAACAAACCCACCATGTTTTTGAATTTGCGGTTCCATATAACCGAGATATTCGTTAATAAAAGCGAAGTTTTCCGCCGGAGTCATCTGTTCGGAGATGGTGGTAAAATCCCGAATATCAGAGAATAAAACAGTCATTTCCCGTTCTACTTGGTCTCCGAGTTTCACATTAACAATGCTCTTTTTCTCTAAAAAGCTGAGAAACTGCTCTGGCACGAAACGTTTGCAGGCATCATACAATCGAGCATTTTCTAAAGATATGGCCGCTTGTGCTGCCAAAGTTCTTAACAATGCCATGCGTTCTCTGGTAAAAGCTCCAGTAGTAAGATTATTTTCCAGATAGATAATACCTTGGAGTTGACCTATATTAATTAAAGGGGTGCAGGCGATGGAGCGACATTGATATTTTTGAATATAGCCATCGTCTGTAAGACTACGATCGCCTGCGTCGGTTTCAGATGCTAGGGAAGGAGTGCTAAGAGACTTGTTTTCACCCATGGCATCATTGAGAACTACTGTTTTGCCAGTGCGGGCGACATAATTGACTATTTTTTTTGAAAGCCGTTTGAAATTATTTAAAGGAATAGGTTGCAAGAGGCAAACTTCCTGAGAGTATTCTTTGGTAGCTTCGACGAATAAACCTTCGCCATCAGGTACAATCAAGATTCCCCGTCGGGCTCCGGCGTTTTCTACCATAATATCCATTAAAGTTTCCAGTAATTTATTGAGTACGATTTCGCTAGAAATAGCATTAGTAGATTTGATTAATGTTGCTAAATCTAACTCTGCAGTAGTGGTAGAATTGTTGGTAGTCCAAGTACTCAAGATTTTATAACCATAAGTTGTAGCAGTTGGAGATTTAAACAATTTAGGATACTTATCTTCGAGTTGTTTGATTTTTGCAGTTGCTCCCCAGCGATAGTAGCAGTAATGCGCGTCCCTCATGTAAACCAGGGCAACTTTTTCCTGCTTCCAGTCAAGATAAAATTTAGCTGCAAGTTCGTTGGCGAGGGCTTCTTCTTGGATGTATTCGTTTTCTTTTGCTCCTGAAATTGCTTTGTGGTATAGTTCGATCGCTTCAGCCTTTTTCCCTAAAATTCTGCATTTTTCCGCTTCTACCAAATCTACCTTATGTTGGTGATTCATGGGAGCATACCTCGCCCAATACTGTTTTAGCTGCCTTTGATTTTCTTCTACCGCTGCGATAATTTGGGATATATCCTCTGATTCTGGTGTTGCATCTGCAAGAAAAGTCAAAGAATCATATAAATACAAGGCCGGGATCGCAACAGTTCCGACAATAGCCTTTAAATATTTTTTGATTTCAACAGCATAGTTTTTAGCTAATGCTATTTCCCCAAATAGGTAGGAAAGCATCAGATTATGTAAATACAAACAAGACAAACCAGAAAAATTATTTGCTGCTTGCAGTTGTTCGAGTAATTCTGGTTCGAGAATAACTTCTCCAGATAAAATATAGGGGCGATAGACTGCTGCTTGTAAATTTAAAATAGATTGTAAGTGAATTTGACACCAATTAGCAGCCATTAGTTGATTTAATCGTACCAATTTTTGATGGTAAGTACGAACTTGCTGCTCCAAGCTCTCAAGTGGCCGACCACACCAAAAAGCATTGAGACAAAAATTATAGGCGCTATATCCCGCTACTTCCAAGTTACCGACTTCCATACTTCCTGCATGACTTTCTTGTAACAGTGTTAGGGTTTCTTTCGTATGAGATTTGCGGTGTAATGTGAAGAATCCTACTACGTTTAATACTTCTGGCTTGAAAGCTTTAGCATCCAGTTTAGAGACTAGTTTGAGTGCTAATTCACCAAATTCAACTCCGGTTTCTACATCCAACAAAATATTGCAGGCAAGGATGCTGTAATAAACATAAGCAACAGCTGAAGCTGGTATATTTCCATTTTCAATAGAGAGTTTAACTGAAAAAGAAATGAGCAGTGGATATAAAGGAAAATTTGAGAAGTAAGTGGCGGGAATAATACTGTTAGTAATTTGTATGGCAGAAGCAATTGTTGCATTTACTGCTATTGGTAAGTTAACTAAGTCAGAAATTTTTCTGTTTTCAATTAGTTGAGCAATTTCTACTGTAATTTTTTGAGTATCTTTTTGCGTAGGAGCTTGAGGAAATTGAAATCCTAATTGGTGAAGGCATTCTAGAGCAATTTTAATAGCTTCCTTGAGTTTAGTTTGGCTAACTTTTGATTGAATTGAAATTAGGTAAACATTAACTTTATCCAATAAAGACCGCCCTTCGGTAATAACTTTATGAATAAACTGTTCCATCTCCTCAATAGTGCCACATAGCCAAGCCAACTCGGCAGAATTATTATAAAATAATAGGGTCATTTCATATTGCCTGTGCCAAGCATTTTCTCTTAGTAAAGATAATCCTATTTTCGCATATTCGCGACTTACTTGATAAGCGCTAGCTGCTTTTGCTTTATGACAGGCAGTCAGGTTTAGTTTCGCGAGTTCGTCGCGTTCTTTTTGTTCCCTGATTAAAGCAGTGCCATGGTTTAGTTGATTAACTAGCTGAAAAATCGACTCTTCTATAGTTTCTGGGGGTATTTTTTCTAGGATGACTTGTCCGATATAGTAATGGGTGACTGCTTTGCGCCACTCAGGAATCAGAGCATAAGCTGCCTGTTGAATGCGATCGTGACTGAATTGATAAGATTGAATCAACAGGTTTTCGTCCAGTTCCGATTTAGGGAGAATTAAGTTGTGCTCCATGGCAATTTTTAGATATTCAAAAATTTCTTGAGGAGATTTTTGTGTAATTAATGATATTATTTCTAACTCAAACTCTGCTCCCCAAAAAGCAGCCATAGATAAAATTTCTTGGCTAGACCGGGGTAATTTTTGCAGTTTTTCTACCATCAATTCCACTACATTATCGCTAAATCCTCTGCCTTCTATTTCTTCTATATTCCATTGCCAAGCTCTTGATTTACGGTCAAATTGTAGTAAATTTTCATCAGACAATTCTTGTAAAAATTCATTGATAAAAAAAGGATTTCCTCCCGTTTTTTGCCAAACTAACTGAGCTAAATGAGAGTTTCCTTGAATCTGATTGAGGGTATCACTGATTAGACGAGTTATTTGTTTTTGAGATAAAGGTTGTAAAGTTATTTTCTGAATTTTATTGTGGTTTTTTTTAATTGTTTCGAGAGAATTTAACAACGGATGACCGATATCTACTTCATTATTTCGATAAGCTCCTAACAGCAATAAATATTCTGTTTCTCCTGCAAATAATATTTGTTCTATCAGCGTTAAAGTCGCTAAATCTGCCCATTGCAAATCGTCTATAAATATAGTTAAAGGATGGCTTTGATCGGCAAATATACGAATAAAATTGCTGAAAATTAGATTAAAACGATTTTGGGATTCATTTACTCCTAATACTGGAACTGGCTGCTGCTTGCCGATAATTAATTCGACTTCAGGAATGACATCAATAATGATTTGTCCATTATAACCCAATGCTTTTAAGAGTTTTTTTCGCCACCTTTGTAGTCGTTCTCTACTTTCTACCAATAATTGTCCGATTAATCCTCTAAAAGCTGCGACAATTGCTGAATAAGGAATATTGTGTTGAAACTGGTCAAATTTGCCAGATATAAAATAACCACGACAGACAGTAATAGGTTGATAAAGTTCTTGGACTAGAGAAGACTTGCCGACACCAGAATAACCAGTCACCATCATTAATTCTACTTTTCCTGTTTCGACAACTCTCTCAAATGCTGCGAGCAAAGTGGAAATCTCTTCTTCCCTTCCGTAGAGTTTTTGGGGGATTTGGAAGCGATCGGAAATATCCTGTTGACTTAGCGTGAAGGAATCAATATTTCCTGTTTCTTTTAGTTGTCGGCGACACTCTTCTAAATCTGCTTTTAACCCGTCAGCGCTTTGGTAACGATCCTCAGCATTTTTGGCCATTAATTTCATCACAATATCTGCAATTATTTGAGGTATTTCTATCTTGTTAAGTTTTTCTTTGCTAATAATTGCTGGTGGATTTTTGGCCAGATGACAATGTATTAATTCTAAAGCATCGGAACTTTCAAAAGGCAGTTGTCCCGACAGCATTTCATAAAATGTTACTCCCAGAGAATAAAAATCTGTGCGATAATCTAACCCTCTATTCATTCTGCCTGTTTGCTCTGGGGAAATATAAGCTAGAGTACCTTCTAAAAGGTCAGGATTTTTTAGGGTAGGATTTTCCCTACTTAGTTGAGTAGCAATGCCAAAGTCGATGATTTTTAGTTCTTGAGTTTCGGGATTAAAAACGATATTAGAGGGATTGATATCTTTGTGAATAATATGTAGTTTGTGTATTTCTCCCAAACTCTCCGTCATCGCGATCATCAGAAATAAAAATTCTTCAACAGAAAGTTCTTGGCCCTCTTCAAGCCATTGTTTGAGGGAAATTCCGCCAAAGTCTTCTAAGGCGATCGCATAACTTCTTTGATATTTTTCCAAGCTATATGCTTTAATAATATTTGGAGAGTCTAACTGGCAAGTCAAATGATATTCTTGTTTGTAACGTCTAATTTGCTCGCTGGTGGGATATTCTTGGTTCAGAAATTTGAGGATGACTGATTGGTTATTGTCAAGTCTTTGGGTACGATACACTTGAGAGTTTGTACCCTCATAGATTTGAATCAAATCTGTATACCCAGCAAGGACTACCATAATAATACAATGCGAAAAAAACTAAGGACTTTATATATTATATCAATAAGGTTCCTCTTACTAACTCCGAATAAATACCCAAGCTATTTGTAGCAAATATTTATCAATTTGGTATAACTAGGATTTTAGGTGTTAGGAGTTAAGAGAAAGAAAAGATTTGAATAAAATGATTTTTTTAATTAGTATTCAATAGAACATCTGTATTAAGAGATTCTGTATCGCGATCGCATAACTCCAAAAAAACTGA
>NZ_CEZPJD010000200.1:7652-11132 GCF_983059655.1 Okeania sp. | reverse complement strand
GGAAAGGTATTAGCATTTTGAGATGAAAAGCTCTACAAATTTTGTACTTTTTCAGAATCAAAAAAACCTGGAAACCCTTATTAGTTCTCAATAATACAGAAACATAGGATGTTGAAGCGCGATCGCCTAAGATACCCAAATCATCAAAAATAAAATGATGTCTAATATTGATATTTTAACATATTTTTTGTATAATCTACTGGTTTTAGTTTTCCTACGGAATGCTACGAAACATCCCGACATTCCGTTACCGGAGAGCGCAAGTCCTCACATTCATCATAAAATTAAATGAAAACTGTTGTAATTACTGGAATTTCTGGCACTTTGGGTAGTGCGATGGGTAAAGCTTATAAGTCACGGGGATGGCGGGTTGTTGGTGTGACTCGTCAACTCAGTTTAGAGGGAGATTTTTTTGATGAGTTATGTGTTTCTCCCCAAGAAACTATTGAGGATGCCAGAAAACTATTTGAGTATGACCCGGATGTGGTGATTTTGAATGCTGGTCAAATTGAGACAGAAGTAGGAGAGGGTGGAATTCCCATAGTTGAGCTGGTGGAGTCGATGAATCGGGTGAACTATACTTGGCCTGCAGTGGTTGGTGCTGAGGCAGCTAAGTTACCTCGGAGTAGACCTCTGGATGTGATTGCGATTGGGTCAATTGCTGATGGGAGTCCTTCTTGTTTCGGACCTGTCTATCATTCTGGCAAAATTGCCTTGCATTATTACTGGTCTGGTGTCGGGCCAATTGTTTATCATTCTAGTAAAAATATGATTCGTTTGCGGTTGTATCGCCCTGGTGCTATTTCTGGAAAGTTTGCTTGGGCACCAGTGAATCGTTTGAATGATAAGGCTTATAAGATTCGTGCTAATCGAGTTAATTCTGCTCCCTCTGGGGATAAGGTTGCTGAGAAAATTGTTAATTGGATTGAGAATAGTAAGGAATGGGTGGGGACTTATGATGAGCCTTTGGGATTTAAGATTTTTAAGTATTTGTTTGCTTTATTCCCCAACTTTTTCTACAGATTACAATTGTATGGTTGGCCGAAAGGGAGTAAGTTTGTTTGATCGGGAAAGGCAGAAGGCAGGAGGCAGAAGGCAGAAGGGAATTCTGACTCCTGCATAGCTGCCCGTGACCGAAAGGAAAAAGGGTATAAAACCCCATCGTCACTATCGGGAAAGGCAGAGGGCAGGAGGCAGAGGGCAGAAGGGAAAGAAAGGTTTAAAGAAATAAGGTTTTTATAACTGATTATCCGCAATTCGTAGCTCCCCTGGAGGAGGAACATGATATTAGGACATATTAAAAGCTGAAAACTTAGACAACGCCAGATCTTTCCTTCTTTTCTAGAAAACTAATCGCACAGACAACTAAATATCTTCTTCCTTCTTCCCTATAAAAAAATGATTTCTCTCAAATTTGGCAATAAAAATGTATCTCAACTCTTAATCATATTACTGATTATTGCCATAACTTTAGGCATCGGGTTCCGTTTTTTCAACCTCGATAAAAAAGTCTATTGGCATGATGAAGTATATACTTCTTTACGAGCATCAGGTTTTAAGATGGCTGACCTTGGCCAAGAATTTATTGACCAAATTATTCCTGCTCAAAAACTACAAAAATATCAAGATATTAAACCAGAAAGCACTTTCAAAGACACTCTTGAATCTCTGATAATTGAAAACCCCCATCATTCTCCTTTATATTATTTGATGGCTCGGTCTTGGATGCAACAATTTGGTGCTTCGATCAAGGCATCTCGTAGCTTGCCTGCATTAATTAGTTTCTTCTCTTTACCTTTAATATATATTCTCAGTTGGCAACTTTTTAATTCCCATTTAAATGCTTTAATAGCAACTACATTTTTAGCTTTATCACCTTTTGATATTTTGCTTGCTCAAACAGCCAGACAATACAGTTTAGTTACTTTGATTATTTTTGGTAGTAGTATTTTATTGTTGAGAGCTATGCATTCTTCAAGTTGGAAAAATTGGGGATTATATAGTGTACTTTGTGCTTTTGGTTTATATACCCATTTGTTTTTTTGTTTAACGATTATAGCTCAAGGAGTATTTGTTCTTAGTAATTGCTTTCTCTCAAATAATATAGAGAAAAATGCCTCTCAAAAAATATCTAATTCCTCAAAAATTAAATTTTTAATTCAAACACTATCTGGGAAATTTTTCATTGCTGCATTAGCAACAATAATTTTCTACATTCCTTGGATATTTGTAATAATAAATAATCTGCAAAGAGCTTATGATGCTACAAATTGGGCAAGAGTATCAGTGAGCTTCAATTTTTTAGTAAAAAGGTGGATTTTGAGTTTTTCTTCTTTGTTTATTGACCTAGATTTTGGCTTTGACAATATTACTACGTATTTACTGAGATTGCCATTTTTAATCATTATTGGTTTTGGGGTTTATACAGTTTGTCGTTATTGCAGTCGCTCCACAAAATTATTTATCCTGACTTCGATTTTTATACCTTTCATAATATTAGTAATACCCGATTTGTTATGGGGTGGAAAACGCTCTGCTGTCACTCGTTATCTGATTTCCTGCTTTCCTGCAATATATTTATCCGTTGCTTATTTATTCTCAAGGTATTTAGGTAGCGATAATGTTTCGCATCAGTTAGGCGATCGCCTTTTTTTGTTCAGTAGGCAAAAATTCTGGGGAGTAGTTTTGGTAATATTATTAACCGGAAGTATTTTATCCTGTAGTATCAGCGCTGTTTCTGATACTTGGTGGAGTAAAACCCCTAGTTATTTTAATGCTGAGGTAGCAAAAAAAATTAATGCTAGTGACTTCCCACTATTATTAAGCGATATGGGTGATGATTATACAAATATTGGAGATATGATTTCACTGAGCTATCTATTGGAGGATAATGTACAACTGTTGTTGTTGAGTCACCTGCCAAGTTTGGAGATGGTTACGGGTGAGTCTGATCTTTTTGTGTTTCGCCCTTCTCAGAAACTGCTAATGGCGATGAAAGCAAAGCAGTGGGAATTAAAATCTGTTGTAGGTGGGGAATTATGGCGAGTCTATATCTCAAATTGATCATAAAAATCCTATATTCAGATTAATACTTGAAAACAATTAGAGGCAAATAAAGCTCTTGAAGCTGTAGTTTTTGTTTGAGTTGATGCTAATAAAGCTTTAATGTTTCTGATATAAAGTTGGCTTTACTTTGATATAATAAAAATTGTCCTTAATTCATTAGAAAGTAATCAAATATATAATCTAATTATGTAATTATGAAAAATGAACTGATTAACCTAACTTGTGAAATTCAACTAGATCCTGGTGAAAAACTAATTCTACCAGAATCATTATTAGAAACTGTAGGAGCTGGACGTTGGCGAATAACAATTCAGCCAATTAAAGCAGAAACCGAAAAAATTATTACTCGCAATCATGAAGCATTCCTAAAAAGTTATTCTCCAGAAGATGAGGGTCTTTATGACAACTATCCAA
>NZ_CEZPJD010000200.1:0-7552 GCF_983059655.1 Okeania sp. | reverse complement strand
AATCTCCCAAACAAATACCCATACTCCGAGCAGTTTTGACTAGAGTATCATTACGATCTACCGCTCTGTACTTAGAAATCGCATCTGCAATTGGCACAGCGATCGCCTGTCGATTTTGCCAAGTTACTATGTGGTCGTATTTTTCTTCAGCAATGAGGTCAACTGCTGCCACTCCAAAAGCTGAGGCAATTAAGCGATCGGTCGGAGAAGGAATACCGCCACGTTGAATATGACCTAAGACGGTGACACGAATTTCTGCACTACTACAAGTAGAGATTTTATCAGCTAGATATTGCCCAATACCACCAAATCTAGATTGACCTGAAGAATCATTAGTTGTCACAGCTTCTCCTGTTTCAGTACGCACTGCTTCTGCGACAATTACCAAAGAATAATTTTTGCCTAAATCTTGGCGTTTGCGGATGTAGTCACATATTCGCTCTATTTTGTAAGGAATTTCAGGAATCAATATTACATCTGCACCACCGGCAATACCAGCATTGAGGGCAATATGTCCTGCATCTCGCCCCATTACTTCCAGAATCATCACTCGACTATGACTGGCCGCAGTAAAATGTAAGCGGTCTAATGCTTCTGTGGCAATTTTTACAGCAGTATTAAAACCAATAGATAATTCAGTACAGCTGACATCATTATCAATGGTCTTGGGAATACCCACTAGATTTAAGTTTCCCTGTTGAGCAAGCTGACGGAGAATAGCTAGACTACCATCACCACCAATACCAATTAAAGCATCAAGCTCTAATAAACGATACCCTTCAATAATTTCCTCAGAGCGATCGCACACAGTTTCATCTGGCATCGGAAATGCAAATGGATTACCCTTATTAGTAGTTCCTAAAATTGTACCACCCGCTGTTAGTAAGGGGTCAATTTTTTCAATTTCAAGTTTGATTGCTTTTGGTGGACGTTCCATCAATCCCAGGGTAGCTTGCTGAATGCCAAAAACTTCCCAATTATAGGTTCCAATTGCACGATATACCACCGCCCGAATTGCTGGATTTAAGCCTGCACAATCTCCCCCACTGGTAAGGATACCAATACGTTTGTGTTCTACCATAATTATGATTTACTCTACAATAAAGAACATAAATTTTTAACAGTTTCTACTCGCAAGTTAAAGCTGTAGATCGGATTTTACCAGTCAATTGTCAGTATTTAAAGAAAGGCAGGAGGCAGAAGGGAAGAAAAAATTAGAGATTAAATTAATTTATACTAAAGAAAATATAATTAATTCATAAATAAGTTTATCTTTTTCTTTTTTCAGCTTTTCCTTTTTAGGGACTTCCAAATAAAAAATTATCCCATTAGCTATGAAAGTAAGGGAGTAGGGAGTAGGGAGTAGGCAGTAGGGAAGAAATTGAAAAAGTAAAGGAGTAGAGAGTAGCTAGTTAACGATCATAAGTACAAAAATTGGGATAATTTATTTTCTGCTATTCCCTTAAAATTAACATTTTACCAAAAAAGTAAGGTTTAAAGCCTATCCTTATCAAGGAGAAACAAGCGGTCTAGGGATGACGAGGCTAGACCAAGAAATAAAAATTTTTCCTTTGAGTCAATCATCTTCTTTTCAAGGAGAGATAATTAGTGAACATTCAGCCGTCAGCATTCAGCTATGGCTTTTAGTTTTAGATAAAAGCTTTACTAATTGAAGCAGAATTTATACTTAACTATAAAATATGGCGCTCAACAGTCTATATTCATTAAAACCCCATCATGATAGCTGAGAGCTGACAGCTAATAGCTGTTTGTCCAGCATTCCACAGGAAATGCTTACGATAATTATTAATTATTAATTATTAATTATTAATTATTCAACGTGCCCATTGTTGGAGAATATAACTATAAAAACTTTCTGTATCTACTTGTTCCATTGCCATAATTTTCCGCCCACCAGGTACTATTTTTATACGACCTTGACTTACTCCTTTTGTAATAACTGTAGTTTCCCATTCTTTTAGTTGATAAAATTCTGGGTGTGCTAAATAAGCAGTTGCTAAAACATCCCAAAAATAATAATCTTGAGAAATTGCCAAAGCATAACATTGTCCGGCAAAATCAGAGATAGAATATTGTCTTTGCTTACATAATTTTCGAGAAAATTCAGAAGTTAGGGGTACATTATTAGTAATATCTAACGAACAAAGTACTATTGGAATTTGAGTTTGCCAAACTCTTTCAATAGCAAATGGGTCCCAATAAGCATTCCATTCTGCGGACATATCTTGCCCTGCTTCCATATCTTTACTCACATTTCCCGGCACATTTAAAGCACCACCCATCCAAACAATTTCTTGAATTTTTGACTCAATTTCTGGAGCAATATCTAAAGCTACAGCAACAGTTGTTAAAGGACCAGTTACCATTAATGTTACAGGTTCTGGTGCAGATTTTAAAACTCGTACCATGAAATTTTGACCAGGTTCTGAAACTAAAATAGTATCAATAGTTTCCTTCTCATTTAAAATAGGAAAATGGTCTACAGCAAAAGAATCTCTTCTAAATAAAACTGGAAAAGGATTAACACCACGTACCGTACTTTCTGCTACTGGAATATTAGAAAATCCCATTAAATCTAAAATTTTTCGAGTAGCATTAATTGCCGGTTCAATATAACAGTCAGCAGGAGTGACAATTACTCCTAAAGGTTGAACATTTTCCATGGTCATTAGTAAAACAGTGGAGAGAAAATCATCTACAGCACCATCATGATCCATCAGTACAAGTTTTTTGGACATAAACATTAAAGATTAGATTTTAAGAAGAATTATATAGGATATTAAGGTAAGGATTCTGCAGGAAATTCTTACATATTAAGACTGTTAGTAGTGTTAATTAGGATTTTTTATAAAGAAACGAGGGTGTTGCTGATTCTGGTTATGACTGTAAGCATTCAGCCATTAATTTTGGGTCCGCGTAAAAGCAACCTTTGAGATTCAGAAAGAATAAAAAGTTATTACTAAAGCCTCCAGGCTAAACTTTAGAATTAATGAATAATTACTAATTGCTGTTAACGTAGTTCCTCCGGAGGAGGCTAGCTGACAGCTAATAGCTATTTGCGCAACATTCCACAGGAAATGCTCACGTATGAGTTGATAATTTTGTATTTTGGATTGTTTGAACTACTTGTTAATATTAACTGTTCCCTATTTCCTATAAACCTACTTTCATACCTTAATTCGGCAATGCCGAAATGAGATAAACTATTAATAGAAAATTTAATCAAACTTGAGTAAATAATTGAATTGAATTATGTACACAGAATCATCAGCCAGTAATAATAATGCAAGCAATAATATTGTAGCAGTAGAAAGAGTAAATAAATTACTGCTTCAGTCAATTGATACTTTGGAAGAAATTCTCAAAAATCAACAACTTCCGGCACAAGAACGAGCAACAGTAGCCCTAAAAATTCTAGAAATGACAGGTCTTTTGTCTCAAACAAGCCCTCAATCGCCAAGCACATTAATATCTGATGCTCAACAACATATAAACCGACTAAATACAGATAATTCAACCAGAAAAATTTCTCCTTACCAACCGAAAATAGCACAAGTAAAACCTGTATTTTTACCTGCTTTTTATATAGAAATTCCCAATTTTTTATCTGCTGAAGAAAATCAAAAAGCTATAGAAATTGCTATTCAAAACCGCGACCAATATATTGAATCAACCACTACCACAAAAGCTGATAAATATCGGCAGTCTTATGTACTATTTTCACAATACTTTCCTGAATTAGCAGGACTTATTCAGAGAAAAATGTTAGAAACATTGCCAGAAGTATTAGCTAAATTAAATCTTCGTCCTTTCGAGATATCAGAAATAGAAGCACAATTAACAGCACATAATGATGGATGTTATTACAAAATTCATAATGATGCGGGTAGTGAAAAAACAGCAAGTAGAGAAGTGACTTATGTGTATTATTTTTATCAAGAACCCAAAGCTTTTTCTGGAGGTGAATTAAGAATTTATGATACTGAATTAAAAGGTGGTGGAGCAATAACTCATGAGAATTTTCAAACTATTACCCCTGCTAATAATTCCATTATCTTTTTTAACAGTCGTTGCAGACATGAGGTAATGCCTGTAGTTTGTCCATCAAAAGCATTTGAACATAGTCGGTTTACAGTTAATGGTTGGATTAGAAGATTGGTAGCTTGAATAGTTATTTTACTGAAGTAAAATAGGGAATAAGGAATAATGGTGCAACTCCACGTCGGCAACAAATGCACCTGGTAGCACAAGAGAGAGAGAATTTCCCTGTATTTGAATAGTATCAGGACTTACACACTGACAATAGACATCTCCAAAAAGAAAAAAGAAAATCAATTCTTATCCAGAAATTATTAATTATTCTTCTCTGTTCCCTGTTCCCTGTTCCCTCTTTTCTGGAGATGTCTAATAGATATAGGGTCGGGTTTTGCCTCGGTTACGCTACCGCTAACACTCCCTAACAATAGTGTTCATGCATAAGTCCTGATTCTAAAAAAAATTTATCCTCTTGACAATTTTGTATTATAAATGTAGTATAATGTATGGAAAGTACAAAAAAAACATATAAACCAAATCATTGAACCTACAGCGCTTTTCATTTGAGTAGACCACAAAATTATTTTTGGCTAGGGAGTAGGGAGTAGAAAAATGCTTTTGGATTGTCCATACTAACTGTAGTCTATCCATGTGAAAAGCGCTATAAAAAACCAAATATTTAATTGCTAGTTTTAGGTAAGTATTTCCTTCGGAATGCTGCGTAAATAGCCACCAACTATTGCTTTTTGTTTTAGATAAAAGTTTTACTAATTGAGTCAAAATTAAATCTTATATCATGTCCGGTTGAACAGTGATAAAGCTTTGCTGAAAAAGTCTTTTTTAAGGAGTAGGGGACCCACCCCTAACCCATCCCAGGAGGGGAAAAGAGGAGTAAGGGAGTAGGGGAGTAGGGGAGAATTTTTTTGCCCAACTATAGCGCTGTGCGCAGGCAATAGGCAATAGCGGTCAGACCCCGCGCCGCCGTTAGGCGCAAGCGGTCGGACCTCGCGCCGCCGACAGCTCGCTTGCGGAACGCCGACTCCTGTGAGGGAATGCTGACCAAGAGAGGCAGTAGGGGAGATAAAAAGCTTATGATATAAAACTTTTAGCTATTGGACAGTTCCTGAAATTTGTAAAGCAAGCCAGCGCACATTGCTATATGCACTAAAAATGCGCTCCTTTTTGAGCATGAAGAGCTGAAAACCATGTACTTTTTCAATACCTAAAAAGGCTAAAATCTTTATCTGGTAATTATTTGAGAATTAATCAGCAAGCCCTAAATAACTACGGAGAAGTCAGGAGAGAAGAAAGAGAAAGAACTGGAGTTGAAGGAGAAAGTTTTTTTATAACTAATTATCCGGACATGATATTACTACAAAAGCTGGCTTTAAAATCTATTTTCATTTAAACCCATCCTTTTACTGAGAGCTGAAAGCTGACAGCTGACAGCTAATAGCTGTTTGCGTAGCATTCTGCAAGAAATGCTTACATTTTATCAATTCGAGAACTTCTATATAAACTATTATAGCGCTACAAGTTTAGGTTAGGACATTCCTAAATCCACCAAACCCACTCACAGTTTACTTTTGCCTGTTGCCTGTTGCCTGTTGCCTAGCGCGTAGCGCTATACATACAGCTTGAATATTTCTCATTCCGTAAAGAAAAAAAAAATAATATTGCGTAAAATCATATTTCTTGACTGAAGAATAATTTAGACAACAACATTCATAATTGAACGAAAAATTATTCAGATGATTTTTGTTATAGACATCTATTTGCAATGAATTATAAATTTACCTCTTGATAATTTTTTGCTTCTACTACGCCTGAATTTAAAGTTTAATTTTTTGTGATTGAGAGGTGATTATTATGTACAATAAAAATGATTTAATATTATCTATTTGGATCTTAATTGTAGTAGTAATAATGGGATTATCTACTACAAAAACTAACAATAATCTACTAGAAAAATATTCTGATGAGTTAGGTGAAGAAGTGTTTCATCAGTTTGTGAGTTCTTCTAATGAAGACCCTCCAGTTCCCTATAAAGGAGGAACAAGCCGTGGCTAAATTTATAGCACGCGCAGGCAGTAGGGGGAATAAATTGCCAAGAGTATAAGAAAAGAATTTTAGCTATTTGCCATCTCCTACAATTTGTAAATATACCAGCGCACACTGCTATATAGCACTACGTCTTTTAGTATTTGATAATAGAATTTTAGTTGTAAGGAAATAGGGAAAAGCAGTGCGCTCCCTCTGAAAGAGGCTGGATATATCTGGGAGCGCACTCGCTACTCCCTGATCCTCTTCGCGCGCTCCCAACTTTTATTAGCTTCTTCCATCAAACCTAAATCTCTCAAAACATTCCCCCGCTTATGCCAACCATCATCAAAATTAGGTTGAATCTCTAAAGCCTTGTCATAACAAGCAACTGCTTCTGTTAAACTTCCTAAATTAACTAGAAAACTAGCTTTGTTATACCAAGCCAAATAATAACCAGAATTAATTTCTATCGCCCGCTCACAACTAGCGATCGCCTCTTGCCACCTTCCTAATTTTCCCAGTGCTTCAGCACGATTATTCCAAGCCAAATAATCATCAGACTTGATTTCTATCGCTTTGTCATGGCTAGCGATCGCTTCTTCCCATCTTTCTAGTTGTACTAAAGCTTTCCCTCTATTGTACCAAACTTGATGGTAATCTGACTTGAGAGCTAGAGCGCTTTCCCAACTATCAACTGCTCCTACTAAATCTCCCGCTTTGGCTTGCTCCAAGCCTAACTTTGCCCATATTTCAGCATTACTTTCAGCAGACTGTGCTTGACTTTCCACTCCTACTCCAAGCTGACTAACCATTGCCTGAATAACTACTCTGGGGTCACTCGTTTGTACCCCTAACTGTTGGGCAACTGTTGCTAATAAATTAGGGTTTTCTTGAAGTTTAAGCACTAATTCTGACATGGCATCATCATCTTTTTCTTCACTCACGAATGTTTGTGGAGGAGGAGAAACACCAACATCAGGTCCATCATATTCCCAGATCGCCCCACTATTATCCCTACTTAAAAGTTGAGTACCAATATTATTAGCCATTGCTCCCAAAGATTGTAGAGAGGGTAGCGATCGGGTCAATTCAGCAAAGCCTACCATTCTCTGAGCTAACTCATCATTAGGTTTAGGGGAGACTAATAACCTTTCTCCAAAACGTTGCAACCATTCCTGCCAAAGTTCAGGTTTACCCCTTTCTCCTAATTCATCAAAAAATCTTTGTACGCGATCGGGCTGCCAACCCTGGGCAACACCCTCCAATAGTTGACCAAACAAAAAATCATAATCTGTATCTGTCAGTGGGGGCAAAGACTCAGAAGTTGGTTGAGTGTTCTCAGATACATCTAGACGAGACTGAGAAGATAACCCGAAAAGTTTTGTCCATAAATTTTTGAGCCATTGCCAAATTCTATGAAGCATTTGTTAAATATAAGAACAGGGAACAGGGA
>NZ_CEZPJD010000199.1:0-11207 GCF_983059655.1 Okeania sp. | reverse complement strand
AACTTATTAAATTTTTGGAAAAAACTGCTGAACAGTAAATATTTTTCAGACATGATAACTTTCAGGGAAATATCAATCTGAAAATCCTAGAGGCGAATGTTATTTTATTTGAAAATATTCATTTCTATAATCATGATTGTTAGTACAGTCAGTGATGATTTATCTTTCCCTAATTCCCTATTTTTGACGATTGACAATTATTTGATAGTCAGAAAAAGACGACCTAGAAGACCTAGAAAACCTAGAATAGAAAAAATAGAATCAACTGAGCCTCCGAAACCAAAATCTACTTGCCCAGAAAACTCTGAAGATTTAGAAATTCTCATGGCAAATTTAATATTAGATTTACCTGGTTATGTTAATCGTGAAATTCAACGCGATCGCCAATCAAATGAAGATTATTTAGAAAGGAATATAGTCATAGCAGGTCGTCCTGAGTTTGAACCTTTACCGATAGATTATATGCCTTTTTTTCAGGAGGATATTAATCAAATTTTTCTGACAACTTTAGAAAGACAATATCGAGATAGTCAGGTAGTAGAGTTACAACAATTTCATTGGTTATTTCTGAGGCAAAATCAGAGAAAATGGGAGTTAGTTAATATGTTTTCTATAGAAGAAAGTTTACTAGGCGATTTACCCCCACAACCAGAAGATAGTAGTAATGGAGTATTCGCTAGAGGTATTAGAGCTTGGTTAAAAGGATGTTATTTACTAGGTAGGAGTCAGAATGAGGAATAATAAATTATGACTGTTCTAGTAGAATTTATGTCAATTTTTATTAGTGATTTAATTAGAGTTTGCTGATTAAATATCAAAGCATTAACTGATATTGGTTGTAGCATTTTTGGTCTAAAAAAGTGCCAGCTTTTCGGTGGTAAGAGCTGCAAAAAGCTAGTATTTTGGGATGATTATGGCAGAAAAATTGAGGAACAATTTTTCCGACTACCTACTCTATAATTTCTCGTTTCTCCTGACTCCTGACTCCTCCCTTCACTCATAAGACTTTTTCAGCAAACCCATAATTATGGCTATTTTTAAGGTAAAAGTTAAACCTAATTCTCCACAACAAAGTATTGAAAGAGAAGCAGATGGCAGTTTTAAAGTATGTTTGAAATCTCCACCTGTGGATGGTAAAGCTAATCAAGAATTAATCAAACTATTGGCAAAAAAGTTTAACGTGAAAAAATCAGAAATTACGATTAAATCGGGTTTATCTTCAAAGAATAAATTGATTGAACTACCTCTACCAGAAGTCTAAAAATCTATAGAATTACTATCTCCCTCTAATTCATCTAACTTTTGTTTAACCGCCTGAATATCTTGCCACATTAACCACTTTGGTTTGCCTGGCTCCCGAGAAGGATTTCGCAAAAGATAAGCTGGATGAAAAATGGGCATACAAAGTCGCCCTTCCCATTCCAGCCATTGGCCTCTAATTTTAGTAATACCTCGCTTATCGCCAGTCAAAGCTTTAACTGCCGTTGCTCCAGTTAAAAGAATAATTTTTGGGCTTACAAGACGTATTTGCTCCAGTAAATAAGGTTTACAAGCTTCTATTTCTTGAGTAGTAGGAGTCCGATTTTCTGGTGGCCGACATCTAATAGCATTAGAAATATAAACGTCGCGATCGCTACTTAGCTCCACCGACTGCAAAATTTTGTCCAAGAGTTGCCCAGATCTACCAACGAATGGCAGACCTTGTTCATCTTCATTTTGACCGGGTGCTTCCCCTATAATCATAATGTCTGCCTGGGGGTTTCCTCTACCAATGACAGCATTAGTACGGTTTTGTCCTAGTTCACATCTACAACATTGGTTACAATGGACTGCTATTTGTTCCATTGTTTGATATGTTTCAGAAGGAATGGGAATTTTAGCATCTGTGGGAATGAGTTTGGAGTCAAAGTCAGAATTAGAGGTAGATTCCTCAGAATAATCATTGTTTGACCAGTCGAAGAGACTAAGTTGTTTTTCGTTAGACATGAAAGGAGATTTAAGAATCAATTGTCACTAGTGTTTAGTCTAAAGTTTTGGGCAGAAAGTCTCAACTTGAAGGCCATTAGGTAAAATTTCATTAATGGATAATAAGTAATAGATAATTACTTGTAGTTAAAACTAGTTAAAATCGTTACGGAATGCTCCGCAAACAGAATTCAGAATCTAGGAGGAATGAGAATCATAGAAGAGCTAGCCAGAAGAATCTTCCCTTGATTTTTACCCCTATCTTTCCCAAAATACGCTCATTTTTGAACTGGAATTACCTAAAATTTGGTACTCCCTTAGTACCTGCAAAGGCTGGAACCTTTACCAGTAAACACTTTAACATTTAATCCGCAAGCCCTAATTATCAATTATCAATTATCCATTATCCATTGATAAGTGCCAGTAGCTGGAGAAAATTATGTCATCTATTCCCATATTTCGAGACCGCACTGATGCTGGAGAAAAATTGGCTGAGGTTATTTTTTCAGATTTCTGTCAAACTCATTTGACTACTGAGTGGATGATTAAACCTATAGTCTATGGTCTACCAAGAGGGGGGTTGCCAGTAGCAGTGATGGTTGCGCGTCGGTTGGGTTGTCCTTTGAGTGTGGTGGTGGCGAAGAAAATTACTTTACCGGATAATCCAGAATTGGCTCTTGGTGCTGTGACAGCAGATGGTTGTATAGTGTGGTCGAGACACAAACCACGCAATTTACAAGTCCAACAGACTATGATTGAAAGAGCAAGGGAGAAAGCACAGTCTCAATTAGAATGTCTTAGTGGTGGAAAGCCTCAAGTTATTCCTCTAGGTAGGTTAGTAATTTTAGTTGATGATGGAATAGCTACGGGAATGACTATGGTGGCTGCGTTAAAGTCTATTAGGTTGCAAAAACCGAATGCTGTCTGGATATCTGTGCCAGTTGCTCCACCAGAATTGATTAAATTTTTGAAAGATTGTTGCGATCGCTTAATTGTATTGGAAACTCCTCGGCCATTTTTGAGTGTGAGTCGATTTTATGCTGAGTTTACTCAGGTGGAAATGAAGGTTGCTTTGGCTTGTCTCAAACAACAGGATGAATGGTTGTGAGAGTAAAAAAAATTTTTAATTTTTATTTATTAAGTAGGGTTTGCTGAAAAAGTCTTTTTTAAGGAGTAGGGAAGAATTTTTTTGCTCAACTCTTACTAAAAATGCTAACTTTGTACTTTTTCAATGCCTAAAAAGGCTAAAACCTTTATCTGGTAATTATTTGAGATTTATTCAGCAAAATATAAGTATAAATGCCATAAATTTTTTTCTGGTAATTAATCGGAATTTTGTGATTTTATTTAATATCAAAAACATGAGAATTTTACAATTGTGGTGTCAAAATCTTAGGGGTGGTATACAATATAATCCACCGGGCTTTATTGAGTTAATAATGTTAGTTTTTGCCATAGTATTATTATTGTGCTGGAGTATTACAGAGCAATGGCAATGTTTAGTATTATGCTTGAGTTATGTAATGGGTTCTTCTATTTCTATTTTGGTTAGAGAAGCACTTGCGCCATCTCCTCAAATACAGGCTTCCCAATTCACAGCTATACTATTATTAATTCTTAGTACTTATAGTTTTGCTGATTTAATTCGTTAGAAAATGTTTGATTTGAAATCAACAAAAAAGAAGTTCTTTTATAGAGTAATTAGGAATCAGCTATTAACAGTCAGCTCTCCGATGTGGAATGGGTTCGCATTCAGCTTTTTAATGAATTAAGCAAGTACTCGTTTAACTTCTACTACATTTTCAACTTTATGGAGGGAAATATAGATGTTGCTCGGGCTTACTGCTAAGGTTAAGTAATGGACTTTTCTTTTACTCATACTTTAAGCATTCAGCAGTCAGCTAATCAGCTAGCCTCCTCGGGAGGAACTGCGTTAACAGCTATTGCTTTTAGTTTTAGATAAAAGCTTTACTAATTGGGTCAGAATTAAATCTTACTAAAAAAACTGGCTATATTCATTTAAGCCCTCTTATGAAAACTGACAGCTGAAAGCTAATAGCTAAATGCTTACCTCATACTTTTAATTCTATAAAGCTGATAGCTGACCGCTGAATGCTTGCCAAGTAATTAATTTATTCAAATCAAAATGAGTTACAAAATAGAAGCAGAAAATTTCATCCAAGATTTAGAAAGAGTAGCTAAAGTTAGAACTGAAGTAGCTGCTAGTTTATGTACAATAGCTGAAACTTTAGAAAAAGCAGAATTAGAAGGTCAAAAAACTTCTGGAAAATTAGGATTAGAAAGAGAAATAGAAGATATTAAAAATGCTGGTAAAAATCTCCGTCTTGGTGTTTTTCGCTTGATGGTATTGGGAGATATGAAACGGGGAAAAAGTACATTTCTTAATGCTTTAATAGGTGAAAATATTTTACCTAGTGACGTTAATCCTTGTACAGCATTATTAACGGTATTAAAATTTGGACAAGAAAAAAAAGTTACTATACATTTTAATGATGGAAAAAAACCTCTGTCACTAGATTTTAAAAGCTTCAAACGAAACTATACAATTGACCCAGCAGAGGCAAAAAGATTAGAAAAAGAAAAAAAACAAGCATTTCCTGATATTGATTATGCGGTGGTTGAATATCCCCTACAAATTTTAGAAAAAGGTATAGAAATTGTTGATAGTCCTGGTTTAAATGATACAGAAGCACGGAATGAATTGTCTCTTGGTTATATTAATAATTGTCATGCTATTTTATTTGTGATGAGAGCAACTCAACCTTGTACTTTAGGAGAACGTCGCTATCTAGAAAATTATATTAAAGGTAGAGGGTTGAGTGTCTTCTTTTTAATTAATGCTTGGGATCAAGTACAAGATAGTTTAATTGACCCAGATGACCAAGAAGAATTAGAAGAAGCAGAGGTAAGACTAAGAAAAGTTTTTCAAGCTAACCTCAATGAGTATTGTATAGAAGAAAATAAAAATATCTATCAAGAAAGAGTTTTTGAACTATCTTCAATTCTGGCATTAAGACGGCGATTAAAAAATCCTTCAGCTTCTTTAGAAGGAACAGGTTTTCCAGAATTTTTTGGTTCATTAAATAAATTTTTAACTCAAGAAAGAGCTGCTCAAGAATTTCGACAAGCCAAAACTTTAGCAAATCAAATAGATAGTTACCTAAGAGAGGCGATCGCCCGTCGTACTCCTTTATTAGAACAGAATATTGAAGAGCTAATAAATAAGATTAATTCTGTAGCACCAGAGTTTCATAAACTTGCTGAAATTCGCGACCAATTTCAATCAGAAATTAGAACAGTTCGAGACCGAGAAGCGACTGAAGTTGCTAATTCTTTTCGTTCTTATGTCCTCGACCTGGAACATACTTTTGAATCAGACTTTTTACGCTATCAACCAGATATGAAATTTCTAGATTTCATTAACCCTAGTAAAAGAGAAGCCTTTGAAATAGAGCTAAAAAAAGGATTTGAACAATATATTAGCGATAAATTAGCAGCATGGACTATTACTGTTGAAAATAAGATGGATGCAGCATTTTTACAACTTTCCAGAAGAGCTGCTCATTATGGTGCTTCCTATACAAAAGTCACAGATAAAATAACTGAAAAACTAACAGGAAAAAAGGTAAAATCTGCCCTTTCTACCTCTAGTGAAGATAATGCTCCCAGCTGGGCAAAATGGGCTATGGGATTATTTTCATTAGCTAGGGGTAATATTGCAGGTATGGCGATGGCCGGAGCAGGTTTTGATTGGAAAAATATCTTGCTCAATTTGTTGGCTGTAGGAGGAATATATACAGCAATTACTTTATTTACGGGGGTAACTTTAGGACCTATTGGTTTAGCTTTGTTAGGTTTAGGTATAGGTGTAATGCAGGCAGATGAAGCACGGAAAAAAGTAGTTCAAGTGGCGAAAAAAGAGTTGGTTAAACATTTGCCTGAAGTAGCAAATCAACAGTGGCAACCTATTTATGATGCGATTAAAGAATGTTTTGATACTTATGAAGGAGAAGTTAAAGAAAGAATAGATGATGATATTAAATCTCGGAAATCGGAATTAGATAATTTGCTGAAGCAAAAACAGGAACAAGAAATTAATAATGATGCAGAATTATCTCGTTTTCAACAGTTAGAAACTGATGTGTCATCTGAGTGTACAAAAATAGTTGCCGTTTATCAGGATTTTATGAAAGCAATTGTTTGAAGAAGGCAAAAGGTAGAAGGCAGAAGGCAGAAGGGAAGATTCCTTATAGATAGTCTTCGGCACACCAATTTGTGTCTTAATAACCCCAAACAATTTTCAGCACCTTTTTGTTAAAGAGACATCTCGTTTAAAGTTGTTTAATCACACTTATTATTCGTAAAATTATTTTTTCAAAATGGTATTAGAAAATTCCTCTATTCCCATATCTGGTGTTCCATTACAACTAACAATTTATTGTCCTAACCAGTAAACTATATTTACCCCTATTTTCTTTTTCTATAGCAAGTAACGAGTTGGTTAGCATTTTAAGATTTATGTTGATTATGAACTCTAAGACAGAGAAATACTTTTCCCACTGTTCCCTGTTATCTGCCACAGAATATTTTTTTCATAACTGTAAACTGTAAAGAGGAATTCTATATAAATAATATGAATATATAGCAATTCTAAATCATTTGTGATACTTTTATTGCTTTAATGTTCTTTATCCCCTGTTCCCTGTTCCCTAAAATCTACAGTATTTCATAATTCAAATAATATTGCTATATAAAGGAGAAGTGAGAATTGCAGACTAATTTTGATAACTTGATTCGCTATTTTAATTCTGCTCTCGGAATATTAGAACTTGAGCCAGATTCTCAACTGAAAAAAAATATAATTTCTATCTGTGAATATCTGAAAAGTCCCTCTTTTAAAATTGCTGTTTTTGCTCCGTTTAATTATGGCAAATCTACTTTACTAAATGCTTTCTTAGGTCAACGCACATTACCTATTGATTTGATTCCTACTACTGGAGCTGCAATTTCTATAAAGTATGGCAAAGAATTACAGACTAAAATTAATCTGAAAGATGGAAGTCAAATTTGTGAAACTGGTACAGATATTCTTAAACAATATGCAGTGCTAGATAATAACCGTCGAATGCGAGATGATGTGACTTCAGTAGAAGTTTATTGTCCTCATCCTTTCTTGAAAATAGGAGTTGAGTTTTTAGATTTACCAGGAACTAATGACCGAGAAGCTCAAGATATTTTGGTGCAGGATAAATTGTTAACTTCCGATCTAGTAGTACAGGTTTTAGATGCCAGAAGTTTGATGACTTTAGGAGAGCAAGAAAATCTCCGAGATTGGTTGTGGGAAAGAGGTATTAAGACAGTAGTTTTTGTCGTTAATTTTATGAATTTACTCTCTCCAGATGAACAAACAGAAGTTAACAATAGAATACGATTTCTAGCAGAAAGTTTTCGCTCCGAACTACCAAATAATATTAGTAATTTATATCGAGTTGATGCTTTGCCGGCTTTGCGTGGTCGATTAAAAGGTGATATTTCTGTTGCACAAACAACGGGTTTAGCAATTTTTGAATCTGCTTTACAAAACATTGTTGAAACTTATGGAAAAAAGATAGATATTCAATTACCAAGAATACAGGCTATCGCTTTTCAGTTATGCCAAGTAATGGAGGCTAGTGCTAAGGAGGTAACTAAAGAATTAATTGCTATTCAAGAGCGTAAAAGTGAAAAATTTGAGATTCAAAAGCGGGCAGAAAAATTAATTACACAAGGCTTTCAAAAAAGTAGTTCAAATTTCCAAAGTTGGCTATATTTAACTAAACTTTTAGAGCGCCATCAATTTGAATTGGCTATAGTTTTGGAGCAAAGAACTTTTAATATTTGGGAGTCCGAAAAATTTCGACCAGAAGTTCTTCAATATAAACAAGACATTACCGAATGGATAGATAAAGCTTGTGAGTTTTTTCAACAAGAAGAACCCATGGAATTAATCATGACATTTCCTGAAGCTCCTAAAGTTTTTTTACCATCCCCACCCCCATCAGAAACCAAAAAATCAGGAGGGGTAAGAAATATAGCGATCGCCACTGGAATAGGTTGGTTATTAGGAGGCCCAATGGGTGCAGCTGTTGCTGGTGGTGCCACCTATTTTTTAAGCGATAATCAACAGAATAAATCACAAAATTTAGATAGTTATCAGCAGCAGGTAAAACAAGCTTATGCTAATGCTGCCAGAGATTATTTAAGTCGTTTTAGTGCTATAGCTTTAAAAGCAGTTGAGGAATATGAAGAAAAGGCAGAAAAAGTGATTAAGGTTCCGATTCTTCAGCAGTCATCAGAAGCGATTAAGTTAAGAAGTAAATTAAAATTCTTAAATAATTTATCAGCAGAAATAAATCAAGAATTGAAATTTTTAGCTGGTTGAGACATAGGAATATGTTGATGTAAATCTAGCTAAAAACTTTATTCAAAATATAGCAATCTTAATTTGAATTGTGAGAGATTGTAGATTTTTAAGGAATAGGAAACAGGAAAAAGTGCGCGTATTTTTAGATGAAATAGGGATAAATTTAGCCATGAGTAGGACTTATGGCCACTCTGTGAAAAACAAATCTTCCAACTAGGAGATTTTCCATAGGGTTTAGGAGGGTATATCAGTGTACCCATGATGGTAATAACTGCTCGAAACCCTTAAAAGACCATTTATGGTATAACTTATAGTAGTTTTCATTAACATAGAGTACAGAGATTTTGGCTTAAAGGCAAAGTGCAGAAGCTTTACATTCTACCTTTGTGAAAACCGCTATAATCTCTAGTATTGGCTAAGGTAGGAAATAATTTACCATGATGCTACGAGGTAATTAGTCTAAACTCCAGTCGGAAATTATAGCTCAGTAGCTCTTGAATACCTGTGAGCTAGATGATATAGCGCTACGCGCTAGGCAACAGGCAACAGGCAACAGGCAAAAGTAAACTGTGAGTGGGTTTGGTGGATTTAGGAATGTCCTAACCTAAACTTGTAGCGCTATACCAAAGAGTTTCAGCTAAGTTGAATAAGTCCTCATATCTCAAATAATCATCTGATTCAAGTTTATAAACCCTCAAAATTCAAAATTTCAAGATTATTCAAAAAAATCCTTGACAAATCCCTGGATATAAGTGTTAATATAGTAACTGTTGACGAATTGGGGCGTCGCCAAGCGGTAAGGCAGCTGGTTTTGGTCCAGCCATTCGGAGGTTCGAATCCTTCCGCCCCAGTAAAAAAGTTACAATAAATAGAACTAAAGAGAATAGTTGTACCCATATAATATGATGAAGTTGAGGCTATATTTGCTTTCTTCTATCTATAAATAAGTATAGAATTTTAGTCCCATACCTCAAGATAAACTTTTTTTTGCTTTACTTGTAGTTTTGTTTGATGAACTTTTAACTTGCTTGTATAGCCTAACGGGGAGACAAGTACTTTAAAACTATCGTCGGATAATATACATCTGGTGATCATCAAAAATTAAATTAATTATCGTCCATAAATCATAAATTCTTTCCCCTCCTGGGAGCGGTTAGGGGTGAGTTCCCTACTCCCTACTCCCTACTCCCTACTCCCTCTTTTCCGGAGAGGTCTAATGATTTCAAGAATTAAAGCTCTGTATAAAATCAAGGTTTTTCGTTTTTGATAAAAATAATAATTTTGAGAAAGGAGGTAGGTATACTTCGTGACCTTCCTCTTCTATCATAATTTAAATTTATTTTTATAGAACCCATTTGAGATCTATATAATTATGGTAGTCAAGTCTTTTCGTACATCAATGAGTGAGGAAAAATCTGAAAAAGGAGTGTTGAATTTTTTGTATTATCTATCCCCACATCTTACCTCTTCCTTTTTCCCTACTTAATCTCCTGTCTCCAGCATAGCTGTCTCCTGACTCAAGGCTAAAAAAATTGATATTTATCAAGATACGCTTAGGGGTTCTATATCAATTTTTTAATCCCACATTCCGCACTTCAATTTGTAACATAAAAATTAGTATAAAATCCGTAGCTTGCTTAAATCTTGATACTATATAATATCAATTCCCAAAAATAATGCTATACTTCCGATGCGACTTCAGTTATTAAGTAATAATAATGATTCAGTAATGTTTGGATACGATTATCGGCATTAATTCAAAATATCTTATTTTTTTAAAGCCTACTCTTTACTCCCCACTCCCTACTCTCTACCCCCAAGCAGATGTAGCAAAACTTTTGAGAAATAGTATAAGTTATCTTCATTTACCTTGATCGGGAGTCAAATTCTCAGTGAAATGTCAAGCACAAATAGGGTTTGCTGAAAAAGTCTGATGGGTGAAGGTAGGAGACAGGAGACAGTAGACAGGAGAAATGGGGAATGAGCGGTAGAAGTAAGAATTGTCCCTCAATCTTTATGTCATAATTATTCCAAAATACTAGCTTTTTGCAGCTCTTTACATCGAAAAGCTGGTACTTTTCTCATACCTAAAATTGCTCAAACCAATATCAGTCAATAATTTGATATTTATTCAGCAAACCCTAAATACTTACTGAATCGTTGACTCCTATTAACCACTATAATTTTCTTCTTACTTTTGACTTTTGACTTTTATTTTTATGCTACGTTTTGTTGTGCTGAATGTAGGTTTAATAGTAGCCATCAATTACATTTACATTTTATAGTAAAAAAAAGTCAGTCCAGTTACACACAGAGACCGACTTGCAATGCAATTTTTATCATTTATATGAGTCATATTTTAAACAATCTTTGACCTATACTCAAGTCCAAACTTTGAAAATTTTAGTGTGGTTATTCACTGTTCAAAAAACTGTCAAAATAGAAAGGCACCTGTGCTTGTTTTCCTTTACCAATTAAATATGAAAGCCGTCGAAAACATATAAGCTGTTGTGCATTTTACCTACATTCCGCACGACAAAACGTAGTATAAATGGCAAGTAGTCAATAGCCAGTAGTCAGTAGTCAGTAGGGAATGATGTGCAGCTTATATGTGGCGTGTGCGCGAGTATTTATGCTTAATATTTTCCTGAGAATTTGACTCTTGAAAAAGGTCAATGACGATAATTTATACAGTATAAATACTTACCAAATTCAAAATTTATATACTAGTTTTAATGTTACAAGTTGCCGTGCGGAATGTGAGTTAATAGAATTACCTTTTTTTTATTTTACAATTCCATTTAATAATGAGTTCTCC
>NZ_CEZPJD010000198.1:0-11230 GCF_983059655.1 Okeania sp. | reverse complement strand
ATTCCTTCTAGGGTTCTATCGCTTAGATAAAACTCATATTTCATTTTGTTTAGGATGAACCTATTGTGTTGATGCTCTTTTTTGAGTGCTTTAAATCTTAACAGGATAGCACGGTTTCTCAATAAAACTAAATCCTTGCTTCTCATTTCTTTCCTTCCTTTGTTTTATTCTTGGAGTACCCAAAGATACGAAAATTCTAAATCTTAGAATAGTACAAAAGGCTATTTTTGAGCTAATTTTCGCTAAAATTTCAAAAAGTGCATTTCCAGCGAGTATGGATATTTTTTGTTTGTCTGAAGGGAGACGAGCTCGCCCAGCTCCTGTGTTGGTGAACCCCCATGGGGATTTAAGTGAAAAGGGAAATAGTACAAAAAAAAGCGTTCCTATCAAATAAGAACGCTTTTATAAAAACACCTCTGATGTATGGCAAACAAAAGGCATCTTTCCAAAGTCAGATTAAAATAAAGTTCACAACCGCTATGAGTGACATTTTATGTTAATCTTGTAGGCAAATGT
The DNA here is from genome assembly GCF_983059655.1 of Okeania sp. NCBI lineage: Bacteria > Bacillati > Cyanobacteriota > Cyanophyceae > Oscillatoriales > Microcoleaceae > Okeania > Okeania sp. The sequence goes on along the minus strand of NZ_CEZPJD010000198.1, from coordinate 10,714 downwards.
ACAAAATATTAGCAATATCATTTATAAATTTGCAATAAACTGAATACTTAGAGAGATGAAAGAGGAAAATTTAAAAGAGATGGTGAAAGTTTTGTATCTGAATGGTTTTGGTGTAGACGATATTTCACAAGTGATGCCCAAAAGCAAAAGTACTTTTCATGCGTGGATAAAGGAAGGAGGATGGAAAGAAGACAAGGAAAGTGAAAAAACCATCACTGAGAAACAATTAGAAATTTTGGAAAACCTAACGGATAATTTAGAGAAGCTTTCAGATGTAGAGAATGAGAATGATTTGAAGGGGGATGAAATAAGCAAAATAACCCTGTCCATCAGTAGATTAATGTCAAAGGAAAAATCCATTGAAGCAACTGTAAGCATTGGCAAGGAGTATATCAAATACCTCCAAAAAGCAGAAACACCCAAAGAGGATTTGAGAATGATAGCAAATTACTATCAAGAATTTTTGAAGTGGAAGGCGAAAGGAATGGGCAGTTAGTAAAATAATTTATAGTGAGAAATAAGGCTCTATACTTAGGATATTTTCATTGATAGCCTTGCGAAATCCATTATCCTTTACACTCCAAAACTGAATACTCAAAGACCCGTTTTTAGACTCTTTTAATCGTAATTGTGTAGCAACTGCTTCACGAAATTCACCAGTAGACTTCTTAACAAATGAGAGCTTTACAATTGCTGAATAACCCCCTTTTACCTCCTTCCAAGCCCATTTGATAGCAAGTCTCCAAGTAATATTGAATTTAGACTTTAATATGTGTGCCTTCTTATTTACTGTTGCCAATGTCTGTGATTTATTCATTTTGTATCTCGTTTAGTATATTGTACGTAGTTATTAGTACAAAGTTATGTACTATGTTTTAATTTTCAAATTATTCTAATTTTTATTCATAGTTTTTTATACATAGCTTTGTACTATAAACAATAATATTATGAAAGTAGAAACTGAAGATTTAATAAAAGTTGGTACTGTGGTTCAAGAAAAAGGGGTAACAGCAAGATATGTGTATTCTTTGATTGAAAAAGGAATCTTTGAAGGTGTCAGAATTGACGGAATGCAATTCATATTTAAGAATAGTAAATATAAAAACTGGACAAAAGCAAAATAACCTCAAAAATCCTTGCAAGAAGCTTTCAAGTCCCTTGCAAGGATTTTTAGGGTTGTTGCAAGAAAGTAAACATTAATAATTATACTAATTGTAACAAAAAAGCTCGCAATCGCCCATATTTGAACTTTATTTATTTTTTGATAATTTGGTACCAATGAACGACAAAGATTTAAAGAGCATAGCAAAAACACTGTTTTTAGAGGGGTTTAGCGTAGATGATATATTGGAGTTCGTCCCAAAGGGGAAAAGTACGATTTATAATTGGATAAATGAGGGAGAGTGGAAAGAGCAAAAAATAAAACTTGGGGATATTGCCGAACGACAAATGATCATAGCTGCCAATCTTACAAAAAGGATTGAGAGAATAACATCAGAGGAGGATTTTAACCCAGACGAAGTGAATAAACTTGCTCTTGCAACTGAAAGAATGACCCGAAAAAATCCAAAAGTTGACGTTTTATTTTTTTATGCAAAAAGATATGTCAAATATATATCAGAGCAAGACCTAGAAAGAGATCAAATATCAATGTTTATTGAGCAACATCAAAAGTTTGTAAAAAACGAATGCAAACGTCTTTTTGGGAAAGATGAGATAGATTAATCTAGTGTTAAAATAACTAAATAATGTTTGCTGGTATCTTCTGCAAATGTTCGGTCTCTATTTTCTGTATGTAGACTTTGGTACTCTTCGAATCCGAGTGTCTTAGAAATATCCTGATAGTTTCAGTATCCACCCCTCTAAGCCTTAATTCTTGTGCAATGGAGTGTCTGAAAGAGTGACAAGTAACAGGCTTCTTTTTATGCTTCAATTCAAGCTCAATCAAAAGGTTATTTACAAACTTTCTGATACTAGAGGTACTTTTCATTTGAAACAAAGGTTTCTCCCTGTCTGATTCGTTCATCTTGACAAACCTTAAATAATTCTTAAAATGTTCCTGCAATGATTCCTTACAAAATTCTATATCAATGGTTGCTGTTTTTAATCCCTTTCCATCCACAACAGTAAGCGTATTTCCCTTGAAATTGAAGTCCTCAATCCTTAGATTAATCACCTCAGCCGTTCGCAAACCTGCATAGTACATCAAAGCAACAATAAACTTTTCCTTTGGATTCTTACAAGCATCTAGGACTCTCAAAACTTCTTCATGTGTCAAACTATCCTTATGATATTCGGCATTGTTTATCTTACGCCCTTTGATGCGTTCTATCTTCCTCAAATCACGCTCCACCCACCTAAGATAATCAATGCGATCATCTTTAATGAAATCCTCAATATGTTCCAGTAGATAGACTGCAAAACTCTTTAAAGGTGCTATCAAATGATTGACTCCAAAGGCAGTTAACTTTTTAGCTGTGGTCGCTCCCTTCTTTCTCTTTCTAGGTACGTCTATTAAATGGTTTCTATAACTGGAAACAATCCGATGAGAGAACAAACCAACTTTGTTTAATTCATTTACATCAATTTCAACCGTAGATTTTTCAGCAAACAATAAATACTCTCTGAAGGCTTTTCTATACTCAATTTTTGTCCTTTCACCCTTGACACCAAATTTATCATCATTCAAAAAGTACTCAAACATCTCGTCAATACTTCCCTCCTCGTACTCAACATTTGGAATAACACTATCAATAACAAATTTACCTATAAAGCCTGCTTTGGGTGCAACTTCCTTGATTAGCTTGTTCAAAGGTGTTTTGTAGGAATTAACCCTTTTGATGTTTTGGTTTTCCTGTAAATGGTTAAGAAACGTATTAACAGATATTTGATTAATGGGATCGGATTCATCAATCAAGTAGTCCAAAAATCTTCTTAGAACGCTAACATACATTTTTGGTTTATAATTTTCTCTCTGGAAAGCACTTACAACCTGTTGCTTGGTAACTATATCACTGCTATTTTTTTTAACTAGTCCTGATTTCTCAATAATAACAATGCTCTCTTTCATATCTGCGAAAAACTTAGATTTGTTATTTACATAACGGTCACAAATACATAATTGTTGCCATTATGTGAGAAAAAATTACATAAGGTCAAAAATATTCTTTTGTGAGAATTTATGTAGACATATTGCCTTATGCAAATATGAAAATTACATACCTACATTTTTTGTCCAGTTTTTGGAATAAAACAGAATTTAAGTTTTTGATTTACAGGAAGTTGCAAGGATGTGAACAGTCCAGTTTTGGCAATCATTTTTGCGACTGAAATTTGATTTTACATAGCTTTTATTTTTATTAAAAATTTTTAAAAAATTGCCCAAGTACTCTTACCAAAAGAGGCATCAACGAAAAAGGCAAACAAAATTCTATAAAAACAACCTATACAGGCTCAAAGGAAAGATTACGAGAAAAAGAGAGTGGAGAAATAGAGAATAAATAAGGAATAAAAGAGAAATTATCGGGAAAAATTTAAAAAATAGTTGGAAGGATTTAGAAAACATCTTATGACTTCTCAATGCGAAGGGTTTCGCTAAAGTTAATTTTGATGTCTAGTCCTTCTAATTTCTTGTCATTGCTTTCCAAAGACTCTAAAAGTTTCTTTTCATCAAGAACAGTCTTGATGAATTCCTTGCTAATATTTTGTAAAATATCGGATGGATATGAATACTTCCTAGCCCTAACCTTCCGAATCTTGAAAGCTCCAAAAGTAGAAGTATTTCCTTTCCAAGAATCTGAGTTATTGCAATACTCTTTGATTTTGTCTTTTATTAATTCAGCTTGTTTCTTAGCCTCCCCTACCCCGTCCATTATCTCAAAATATTGTTGAAAATAGCTTTCAATATTTTCAGAGTTAGGAGAAACATTCAAGCTCTCGTTTTTGCTCTTATTCCAAAAAAACATGGTTCTAAAAATATGGTGAATACAAATATATGTTATTACTATGTAATTGATAATAATAACATAACTTAGAAGGCAAAAAGTAGGTAATATAAATTACATAATATGTCAAAAATTTATATTTGTGACCTTATGTAATTTTTAGGAATGATAGATTATGAAAGTAAATATTTAAAAGACATTAAATAGCTTTTAAAAATCATCTACCAGTAAAGAAAAATGAAATGTCCAAAATAAGAGGAAACGAAAACAAAATAATCTTTGGTGAAGGTCTCAAAATTTTAAGGTCATGGCGTTCCATCAGTGGGAGAGCCTAGCAAAACCCTCCTTTATTTTTCTGGAAATTGGAAGATTTGAAAAAATTGGCAAAAGATTATTTGGAATTTGATTATCGTGAATAAACTTTGGAGACTGTTAAGGGTATGTAATCCCTTGACTTCATTTGCAAACGATTCTCTGAAAACAGTAAGTCACTAAGTTCTTGTTCTGATTGCTCAATGGAAAATCCGAGATGTTTTAGACCAATGATAAAATGAAAATCTCTTATGCTTAGGTCTGAGTATTGAGCATCTACCCTATTTTTCACCTCTTGAACTTTGAAAGGGTCTACAAAGGCACTATGGGGTATAACCAAAGAACTGCTAGACGCTGTTAATTCTGGTTTCTCATAATCCGACCAATAGTTACTAAACCGCTTTTCAAACTTCTTTAGCTTGGCATAAGGATAACCACCATTTTCACCTTTTCTGTAATGCTCGATTTTTCGGTTGGTAAAAGTTGGCATTCTTGCAGGTTGATCAGGCTTGGCAGCTCCTGGATCACCTCCTGCTAAGTTTGCTACTTTCCTGCAAATCTGTAAGGCATGTTCCCTGTTAATGGGGGAGGTTCTGAGATGCAAAAAAGCTTGATAATTTTTTGGGCTAGTTTCCACTAAAAGCATTGGTCTTAGGGAGGCACATTTTTCGAGCTTCTCTTTTGTATCCAAATCATCTATCAAAACATATTGCCAACCTATTGGACAATAAAAGATATTGTATCCTTCATAGTTCTTGAACTTCAAATAAGGAATCATATTAAGCAACCCTTCCTTGCTGACAATTTGCGTTCGTGGTCTCAAATCTCTTGCATCCCCTTTACTTTTTATGATTGCTATTTTAAACCTTATAGAATCATCAAATACGGATAGAAAACTATTGATTTGTTGTTTAGGTCTCATGCTTTTTTTTTGTTCTTTGGGAAACCCCCATAGTGCCTTTTTATTAGTATACATATTATAATTTTATATTAAGGGATGGAAGTTTTTCCTGAAAGGTCTAAAATCAGTATTTAAAGTGTCTTGAGGGGCTTTTCTTGCCTTTGTCTTGGGTACATTATTCCTTGTATTTTTCTGGATGAATGTCCGTATATTTTCCTCGTATTTGATGTTTCCAAAGGGATTTTCATAGTCAAATTTGGATTCATCAAACAAGAATTTCTTTGATGTTCGGTCGTATGAAACGCAATCATAAAAGAAAACATCTAGTAAGTGTCTTGCCTGTTTATTATCCAGTTTTCTACTGTTATGATAAATGGGATCATTAATAAAATTCGTTACTTCTTGTATGGTAAAAGCATTGCCCTTGTCCTCAAACAGTTGTAGCAAAGAATCCATTTGAGAATAATTCCTTTCAAACTCTTGCGCTTTTTTTACAGGTGCTAGACCAAGACAATAAAGCTCCCTTAGTGCAAACAATTCAGCACGTTCTTTATATATCCTTATTTTTGCTACTGATTGAGACCTAATGAAGGCTAAAACCTCTTGTTTTTTTTCCAAGCCAAGATATTTTATTAAAAATAGAATCGTGTCAAGGATTGAACTTACTTGCCTTGATTGCCTTTGCCAAATCTCTTTGAACTCTTTGGTTATTGTGGATGTGCCTAATTTTTGGTTGATGTCTGAAAACCCAAAAGCCTTTCTTAAATCAATTTTGGTTTGCTTTTGTTTGGTGCATTGATAATAGTCTTCAAAAGTATTCTTGAAATCCCTATCCAGCGACTCGTTGATGGTCTCTATTCCTTGTTTTTTTTCTTCAGCAATGGTTGATAAGATTTTTTTTAGCCCATCTTTTGAATCTTCATTAACAGTTACATTTAATTTTTGATAGTTAACATTTTCAGCATAAGAACAAAGTTCTTTGTAGTAGCTTTCTGAGCCTTGAAGCTTGTTTTTGTGAGACCTCACACTTTGAAGAATTGCCGTATCATTTATCTCTAAATCATCAGTGAGGTATAATGATTCAATGCGAAATTTTGCCCTTGCTTCCTTGCCAATTTCATCAACTTTTACAGCGTTGATGTGAGGAGATTCTTTGAGTTTTTGAAGTAAGCGAGACTCTCTTTCTAGTGGCTTCCTTAGCTCCAAGGTTTTTTCAAATTCAGCTCTAAACATCCAGTATTCATTGACCTCTTTATGGGATTCCTTCAGGGTTCTTATTGAATAATGTCTTTGGTAATTGTTCCTACCTCTTTCCTCAAACTGCCATTCATCACAAGGATCAACACAATTCACGTGGATGCTTAAAATATTGCCCTTGATGTCTTTTCCTTCAGCTAGTTTGGCGGTACAAATAACCCCGTCCCAATCTTCTGGCAAAAACCCTGTCTTATTCCAATATTTAAATCCTTCATCTTCCAAGATGTCTAAATTGTCATTATCATATAATTTGACATTCAATCCTAGATGATTTTTACAATAGATTTGGATTGCTTTATTTTCATCCTTTTCCTCATTTCGGACGACTATTTTTTGTCCCTCTTTTCTCTCATTTTGGATGATGTGCAGTGCCTTTTGTAGGCTTGTTCCCTCCCCTGTTACCTCAAATAAATCAACTACTTTATCCCTTCTTGTTGATACCTTGACGGGCTTCATTCTGAAAACATTTGATAGTATCTCCTTTTGGGGGGCTGTACCTGTCAAGCCTATGCAGTAAGGGACTGTCTTTTGAAATTGTTGCAGGGCTTCAGTTGCTTTGTTTCTATAAAACAAACTGTTGAGTGTATGAAGCTCATCTATGAATAGGGCGGATGATTCAGCCTCGAAAAACGTTGTGACCTTGAATAAAGAATCGTAAACAAAAACAATGGGCTTATTTGGGTTCTCTATAAGTTCTCGTTCTATATCCCTTTTCTTCACCCCTGCCATCACACGGATTACATCACCTTTGAAGGAATTGCAAATGTCTTGTGTGGGAACAGCGATAAAAGCCTGTCTGTTGAGGTGCTTGGCTATGCTTTCAATGGCTGTTGATTTACCTGCCCCTGTATTGGCAATTATTGCCAATCTTTTGAAAAAATCTACTGCATGAAATAAATCAGGATTTTGCTTTTGAGCATCAGTAATATACTGATCATAACCTGCTATCTCTAAAAAATCACTGTAATTGCTTTTGGCGAAGAACTTGAAAATATCTGGATTTGAAATCTTAGTTCTTCTCAATTCTGATTTTGATTTGATAAGGTTGCCAATGATTGTAATAGCTTCCTTGCATTGCTCAAATAGGCTAAGTTGTTTTGCTTTAGGTTGTTCGTTCTTGCTGTTTGTGGCTTTTTCCTCGCCCTCTCTTAATCTTCTCATTTTTGTAGTTTTTAATTACTCCAAGAAGACACGCATCAAGAAATCCAGTTTTTATTGCTTTTTTGACTGTTTGGCTAGTTTTTGATTGTACAAAGTTGGAATTTTTTGTACATTTGTCTAAAGTAAACAGTCGTTAAATGTTCTTTTTTATATAAAAAAATACGAACATTTTCGGTTGTTTTAATGGAAAAAGTATATCTTTGTGCTGTTCTGAGAATTGCGAACCTCCCTGAACTTCTAAAGATTTTACCATTAAACTGTTTGTTTGGCTTCTTGATGCTTTGTCTTCTTGAAGCCTTTCTTATTTCAATATTTTGTGGAATATGACCTTTCATATTCAATAGATTCTCCAAATATAGCGAAAAATATCTGCTTAATTTACAAACAATTGCTAAGTTTTTGAACAAGCATTTTTTTCTTTCACTTACAAAACGAATCATACATTTTTGCCCTGTCTCAACATTCCCGAAAAGGTGTTTAAAGCTTTTAAATTTGAATCTTTGCCTTTTTTGGGTATTCACCATTAGAAAATAGATAAAGTTGCTCAAATCTTCTGTATTTGTCTTATAAGGCTATTATAAGCGAATAGCCTCATAAACTTGAAATTTCTTCATTTTTTTTCTTTGATAGCTACACATATTCCTTCTTAGATTTGATTCCTAACCTTTTCTTAGCCTCTGACACTTGAATGACATTCACTTTGTGTTTTTTGCAAAGGGTTCGTGTATCCAATATTCCTTGTTTTAAGTCCTTTTCCAATGCTTTTATTTTATCTGCAATACTTGGCGAATTTTCTTTAAAATCTCTTTGCGTTTCTTGATTTTGTGGGGCAACCCCTGTTTGAAAACCTATTGGGTTTTGAGGCATCATTCCTGAATGATTGGAAGTACCTGAATTTAAATATTGACCACTGGTTTGCGGTAATGCTTGATGCCCCCCGTTCCACATTTGCCAAAATTGATTTACTGTAAAGGTGGGTTCTACTGCTATGTCTTGTAAGTTATGGGATTCCTTCTTGATACGATAGTCATAGTACACCATGTACCAGTTTGAAATCAAAATAGCCAACTCAATAATGAGTATAATTACCAACACCGTATATAGATTAAAACCGTTGGAAGCATTCAAGATATTTACTTGTTCAGTCTGCGAGCCTGTGAGGGTTGCAAGAGCCTTTCTCTTATCAGTATTCAAATCATTCAAACGGGTATCCAATGATTCTAGCTTTTTAGCTGTGGTAGGATTATAAATATTGATTTTGCCCTGATAGGAAACAGAAGCTTTGAAGTCTTTAAGCTCGTTCTGAGTAGACTTTATTTGATTATCATAATAAAGTACCAAACTGTCCTTTTTTACCTCGTGGGAGGCTTGCAAATTGCTTACAGACTTATCTAAGGTATTGTTTAAGTTCTCAATCCCTTTGAGAGAAATAAAACCACTACCAAAGGCAAATAAAATGCCCAAAAATACCATTAATAAACCACCACGAATACCATTATAACTATCTGTCAATCCTACGCCCAAAGCATAGTTTTTTAGGTATTCTAAACCAATAACCAACAAAGCACCCAGCACAATTGCGAGGGGTAGGAGGGGTACAATATTTTGCATGACCCCACCCAACCAAAATGCACCTGTACCAATACTGATAATTGGCAATAAGTAAGATGATACCTTGCTTAGATTTTTTAAGCCTCTATACTTCAAATGGTAGGGCTTGAAGTCAAAACGACTGGATGCCCGTTCAATGGCTTCCACATTATTTTTTTGTTCCAGTAATTGTGATACTTGTTCTTTCATGACAATTTCAGTTTTATGATGTAAAATTTTGTTCCCTCAATAATTCATTGACCCCTGTTCTCTCATAGTATTCCTCCAAAAGTGAAGCAACAAAAAAAAGAGAATAGGCAGTAAGTTTGACATATCTAAAATGATCAGGTATATCTTTAATGTTAGTCCTAGTTTCAGTTAAGTCTTCTATCGTATTATCTGCGAATGGTGAAACTATTGTATCAATAAGCCCATCCATTTGAACTGTCAAGGCTTCTAGTTTATCTTTTTCGTTCATAATAATCCTGTTTTTTGGCTATGCCAAAGGGTACTTTTTCGTATATTTGATAAATAATAATTACAAGTACATAAGTATCATTTACAATTATAAAATAATTATTACAAAAATTGTAATAATTACTTATCTTTTTTTTAAACAATGGAAAACGAAAGCAAATACGGAGAGCAAATTGAAAAGAAGCTAGAAAGGGTGAGAAATATCATCAAAGACGCAAGGCAAAAGAAGAACCTTTCTCAAAACAAATTCGCAAAAATGCTAGGAATGACATCTCAAAATTACAGGAATATTGAGCTAGGAAACAATACGCTACAATATCCAATGCTTCTAAAAATTATGGACTTATTAGGTATTGACAGTGTAGAGCAAAGCGAAAACGACAAGCCAAAGTATGCAATAGACGATGAATTTTTGAGAAAAATAGACAAAAAACTCGACAAGTTGGAAAAACTAGACAAAATTGAAGATATGCTAAAAAATGGACTAACGAATGAAACCAACAACACGATATTGATTGAGGACAAACAAGAAAACCCCAAACAGCTTGACCAGTGAAAACCCCAAAAGAAATCTTCCTTGTAACCCTACTAATTATTGGTTTCATGTTGTGGAACAATCCAAACTGGATAAACCAAAAAGCCACAACCCATGCTAATTCAGAGCCAACCACAACACAAGCTCCTAGAAAGGTCATTATCTTTATCATGGATGATGGCAAAAAGAAGTTCTACAATGTGATCACGACTTCGAAGTCTATGGATGGTATTTTGTCTGAGGTATCAGAAAAAGAGTTAGTCCCAAAGGAAAAAATCATCTTGAAACCACATTCTAATGATATTATCAAGGATTTTCAATTAGAAGACTAAAAAGCAGAATATTATTTCGTTTTATCAGCTCTAAAATCGCGAATTTTGTACACCTGGAACAAATATTATTTGGTTGCGGATGATTGAGGTTCTAGTTACTCGTCCCCTAAGCTAATGCCATGTTGTTCTCGTTCTTTGGTGCTGAAGATGATTCCTTCTAGGGTTCTATCGCTTAGATAAAACTCATATTTCATTTTGTTTAGGA
>NZ_CEZPJD010000197.1:2044-11253 GCF_983059655.1 Okeania sp. | reverse complement strand
AGCTATTGGGCAAATCCTGCAATTTGTAAATATACCAGCGCTCATTGCTATACATTGAGCAGAATTAGCGTTCGCAGAGCGTTCCGTCAGCAGTATCACACCCTAGAGTTGGAACAACTTACTAACTCATCCCAGACTTTGTGTTTTGCACTACCAACCTAACTATCTAACAAAATGCTGATTTAGCCCAAACCCTTGAAACTTCTTTCCGTTCCGGAATTCTCCGCAAACCTTTCAATTCCTTTCAGTCGCAACTGACGTAGTTTTAAATTTTCCTACTTAGTTATCTTAGGGCTAAAGCCCAACTACAAACAAGAAGCGGAAGTAATTCCGCACACAGCCCCTCCAGAATGTAAGACACACTCAAGACAGTCAAAAATCAATACTTTTGATTTGTAAGGCTTTTAGGATTTTGTAACTAGTTAGGGCTTGCTGATTAAATATTAAACCATTGACTGATATTGGTAAGTGCCTTTTTTGGTCGAAAAAAGTGTAAGCTTTTCGGTCTAGGGATCTCAAAAAGCTAGTATTTTGGAACGATTATGGCAGAGCAATCTTGGGACGATTCTTCTGACTACCTCTTCTATAATTCCCATTCCTCCTGTTTGCGGAGCATTCCGTAGGAAATTCACCGATTCTGTTTGCGTAGCATTCCGTAGGAAATTCTGACTCCTACCCCTGCCAAAAGACTTTAATTCAGCAAACCATAGTTAGTTATTTCTGCAATTCTGCACTAGGAAATAATCCCTACTATTGTCTACTCAAATGAAAACCACTGTAGTTAAATCTTCTCTGATATTTCAACTCCAACTTGCACATTCACTTCAACTGGTTGCTGTTGAGATTGTATTAACATTTTGCCAGAATTAGTATTTGAAATATCTTCTTGTTTTAAACTGCTAAATTTCAACTTTTCGGCTAATACATCTCGTTGATTAATCAAATAAATACTAACTAAAGTTAAACCCACTCCCACTGACTGTAACGAACTCAAAACCTCTCCTAAAAATAAATTGCCAAACAATAAAGCAAAAATTGGAGTTAGAAAAGTTAAAGCACTTAAACTGGTAAGATTTCCAGAAGAAGCAAAATAAAAGAATAAACCATAGGCGATCGCGCTGCCGAAAATAGTTGCATAACCCATCGCTATCCAACCATACCCATCAATATTAACCCACTGTCCAGACTCAAATCCTGCTGAAATTGCAAGTAATGGAACACCACCTAAAATCAAATGCCAACCAGTTGCCATAACTGGGTCATTATATTTGCAAACCCAACGCACTAATACTGTTCCTACTGCCATAGATAGAGATGCTAATAACATTAACCATTCTCCACTTTGAAACAGTGCATCTATTCCTAGAGATGCTTCTATTGTTTCTGGATGCAGCAAACTCCCGATCCATTCATCAGGTAAACCAATTAAACTAATGCCAAAAACACCAATACCTAACCCTAACCAACCCCAAAATCTAATTCTCTCTTGAAATAGCCATAATGATAAGATAGCTACTGCCAAAGGTTGGGAGTCAATCATCACCGAACCCAAACCTGCACCTGTTCTGACCAACCCTTGAGCCAAAAACCCCTGAAACAAAGCACCATCTACTAAGGCAAACAATAAAATCCACAACCAAGCTATTTTTCCTTGTGGTTGAGGTCTTCCCTGAATCATTCCTACCAATAACAATAATATACCTGCTGGTAATATACGCATTGCTGCCATAAAAAATGGTGTTGTCTGAGGAATAACACCTTTCATTGCTACCATTGCAGTTCCCCAGAAGAAAAAGGGAGCAATTAGTAAGAGTGTAGCAAAGGGAAGTTTTGAGTTAGTCAGTTTTAGCTGCATAGTTATTTCAGTTATCAGTTATTACTCATCAGTTATCAGTACCGACCGCTGTTTGCGCAGCATTCCGTAGGAAAGTCAGAAGCACTAAAATACTGAAGTTTACTTTCTCTTGGTTGATTGGATATGGCGTTTGCTACCGCAAACGCTAACAGCGGAGCAACTCTGCAAGAGGAGGTTTCCTCGCTACCATACCCTACTGGAAACTGCGACTTTTCTATCCTCTTGTAGAGCGACAGCTTGTAGTGCAGCTAAGGGGAGGCTGTTGACCTTATTTTTTGGCCATTACTTTAAAGATTAATATTAAAGCTTTATTTATAAATTGTAACAATTTTTCATATAAATATATATATTAATACATAATATTTGTTTAACTAATAATAAGGTAAAATTTCAAAATATTCATTAAATTATCAAAATATTATGTTAATTGACAATTAAAATTCAATATGTTATCTTAAAGAAAATATTATGACTTGTGCTATGATTAAGTTTGACCAAAAAATTCTGGTCAATAGCATCCTCTTTTAAGGGGATAAAAAAAGAATATTTCAGATTTCAAGCCTCCTTATTGGAGAGGTACTGATAACTGATAACTGATAACTGAAATGACTTTTGACTTAATAAAAGTATGATTTGGCCATTTAAGCCTCGATACCGTAAACAAATTGCCCGAATTGAAATTAGTGGTGTCATAGCGAGCGACACCAGAAAAAGAGTTCTAGAAGCACTGAAAACAGTAGAAGAAAGAAAATTTCCTGGTCTGTTACTGAGAATAGATAGCCCTGGAGGTACTGTTGCTGACTCTCACGAAATTTACAATGCCCTGAAAAATTTGCAAGATAAAGTCAAAATTGTGTCTAGCTTTGGCAATATTTCAGCCTCTGGGGGTGTCTATATCGGCATGGGTTCTCAACATATTGTTTCTAACCCTGGGACAATCACAGGTAGTATTGGGGTGATTTTGCGAGGCAACAATATAGAACGTCTTTTGGAGAGAGTAGGGGTTTCTTTTAAAGTAGTAAAGTCTGGCCCATATAAAGACATATTAGCCTTCGACCGAGAAATGACAGATCCAGAAAAACAAATTCTCCAAGACTTGATTGATAATAGTTATCAGCAATTTGTCAAAATAGTGGCTGAAGCACGAAATTTAGCTGTAGAAACTGTTAGAAGTTTTGCGGATGGCCGAATTTTTACAGGTGAACAAGCATTAGAATTAGGTGTGGTTGACCGTTTAGGTACTGAAGAAGATGCCCGTAAATGGCTTTGTGAATTGATAAAATTAGACCCAGAAAAGACCGAAAGTTGTACCCTCGAAAAACCAAAATCTTTAGTAAATCGAGTTTTGGGTAATAATCAGGTATCATCAAAATTATCGGCGGCTCAAAGCTGGGTAGAATTTGAAACATCTACTAATGGTTTACCTTTGTGGCTGTATCGACCTTAATTTTGAATAATAAAGTTGGGAGGATTTTGGCGTGGTGTGGCGAGTTCAAGCAATTCGTGGGGCAACTACTGTCTCAGAAAACTCAAAAGAAGCCATTCAAGAGGCAGTAACGGAACTACTAGATGAACTAGAGAACCATAATCAAATCGATCCAAGCCAGATTATTAGTACTACTTTTTCTGTAACTCGTGACTTGGATGCTATTTTCCCTGCTGCGATCGCCCGCCAACGTCCCAACTGGAATAATGTACCTTTATTAGATGTGCAACAGATGCACGTTGAAGGTAGTTTAGAGCGTTGTATTAGATTTTTGATTCATGTGAATATGCAAGAAACCCAGGTTAAAAATATTGTTCATACCTATTTGCGAGGGGCAAAAAATTTGAGACCTGACTGGCAGAAAGCTTGAGGAAGTCAGAAGGCAGAAAACTGAAGGCAAAATTCTTATTGATAGTCAAAGAACGGCCATTTTGTGCCTGATAACACCAAGCAATTTTAAACATTACAAGTAACGAGCGGTGAGGTATTAAAACCGCAAAATAAAAGATAAAAAATAGCAATAGTTTGCTACAGATTTTTTTTATACGCAACGTTACGTGAATGCAAACTATTGATATATATATAACTAATATATTAAAGGGCAACTTTAGCTACTTAATTTCACTAGACTAGTTTTTTTTATCGCCTTTCAAGAAAATAAGCTAGAGTTATTTATAATAATCACTCTAAAAATTTTATTATATGAGAACGTCATTTTTTTCTAGTATCATTATATCTACCTTTGCAGCCATAGTAGCTTGGCTATGGACTTTTCCTGCTTGGGCAGCAATTCCAGTTCAGCTATACGATCTAGAATACCACAAATGTCCTTCTAGTTTGGAAAAAGGAATTATTTCCAGTGGTTCTAGTATGGCGGCTAACTGTTTTATTATCGCTGGTAAAGCCAAAAATGCTTCCGATAAGATTTTGTATGATGCAGATGTATATGGACGTATTTATGACGCTGATAATAATAATGTTATGCAAAATCGTACAAGACTTGGGTCGATTGAAGAAGTACCCCCAGGTGTAACTGATTTTGAAATTAGAGTTTCTGTGCCAGCAAATCTACCTACTCCATTGAGACTAAAACAGTTTAAATCATCTGGATTTTCTCATAAAGTTCGATGGCAAACTATAGAAGAATTTGATGGCTTTTAATTATTAATTATTGAAGGCAGTTTGAGTTTTTGGTAGTTCTGCAAAGTAATATCCAATGTAGACATACTACCTTTATGGGAGCATCTTGCTCCCATTAACATTTGCAATAAAAATAATTACAATACAAACTACCTTTTTTTTTTCAATCTGCCTCAAAATTATTTCAAAATGAGAGAATAACTATTTGATAGGTTAGGTTGTTCTAAGTATTATAGATACTAATAGGCCAAGCCATTTAGTAATCCTGTCAAAATTTGAGCTACAAACTGGAGGGCAAATATCGCGATTATGGGAGAAAAGTCTATACCTCCCAAGGGTGGAATAATAGAACGAAATATATTTAGATAAGGGTCTGTCAACTGACTCAATACAGAAAATGGTGGATCGTACCAGTTAATATTGGGGAACCAACTTAACAAGATCCTAATGAACATTAAAATTAAATATATTTGTACAAATGTTCCTAGAGTTTCTGCTAAAAGTCCTATAGGGGAATTCATAAGTTTTATTATTTTGAAACTACAAATTATATTAGATACTGAAATCTAGTTTAGCACAGCTTTAGTATTGTTAATCTTTTCATTCTGAGCCATCTCTGACATCTATATTTTTTTATGAAATAGATTTATTATTAATAATCTGAGGATTCTTCAGAGAGTGACCGCTCAGTATTTGCCAAGCTGCCATTAACACCATTTATTTGTTGGCGCACTTCATCAATTGCTTGATTCAACTGTGCTATTTTACCTTCCAAGCTTTGACGAGTTTCTTCTATAATTTCTGATTCTTTTATAACTTTTTGTTTTTCAGTATCTTGAGTCTCTAATAAATTTTCTGCTTCATCTGCATCATTAGACACTCTTGCTCCTACTAAAATTCCCAATAACCCACCTACTAAGCCACCAACTGCAGCTCCTGCAATCAAACCACTTGCAAAACCATCTCTATTACTCATATTTAGCAAATAGCCAATCGTTTGTATTAATCTCTATTTTTAACCATAGCATGTTCTTACTATAGAATGTTAAATCAATTAATTTTGATTGCCTTCAAGTGGCCAGTAACTAAGTCCCAAAAGTTCGATCGCCAGCATCGCCAAGACCTGGTATAATGTACCCGATATCATTAACAACCTCATCAATAGTTGCTGTGTAAATAACCAAATCAGGATAAGTGACACTCAATTTTTGTAGAGCAGGAGGAGCTGCTACTACGGAAATAATTCTGATTGAAGCAACATTAACCCCACGCTCAGTTAATTCAGTCATCGCCTGCATAATTGTGCCACCAGTAGCTAACATTGGGTCGCAAATCAAAACCCGAGCATTGGGGGCAAACTGAGAAGGCAGTTTATTCAAATAACAACTAGGTTCCAGAGTTTCTTCATTTCTAACTATTCCCAGATGATAGATGGATGCCAAAGGTAAAACAGTTTGTGCTCCTTCTAATAATCCTAGACCAGCTCGAAGAATGGGTATTACTACAATAGGGACTTGAGGGTTAACAAAAGTAGCAGGACATTCCGCTAAAGGAGTTTTTACCGTTGTTTCTACTGTAGGTAACCAATCTCGAATTGCTTCATAGGTTAACCATCGACCTAATTCTGTCATTGCAGAACGAAATAAAGCAGAGGGTGTATTTATGTCACGAGCTACAGCTAACCAATGTTTTACTAAAGGATGGGGTGGGACATAAACACGAAGCTGCATAGTCACGAGCCAAATTCCAATAAAATACCAATTTATTTATCTTAAACTATTGGAGAAGGAAAAAGGAAGAAGTAAGAAGACTTAGTTATTTAGCAAAGAAGGAAGAAAACAGAGGTATTCTAGCTCAGAAATGATGCTTAATATATTGATTTTCTACATCGCCCCGATGGCTCCCCTACCTGAGTTCTGAACCCTGACTCTTGGGTACTCACATAACTATTTGTTTGTGGCAAACATTTGTCAAGTTGGTATAGCAGTCGAAGAAAAGGTTAAGACAGTTTAAAAGTTTAAAAATCATGCCAAATCCTGTGTACATAGAAGATTTATTGTTAGGGTAAGGCAGAAGGCAGCTATGCTGAGGGCAGAAGGGTTACAAGTATTTGGACAAATTCGCTTTTCATGACTGGATTTTGTATCAGATAGTGTAATACTTTTCCTTCTTCTTTATATCAAAATAACATGGGTCTAAAACCTAGCCTTTTAAGGCACAATATTTTTGGAGCCTTACTCAAATCCCCTACTTTCCCTTCTGGGAGCAGTAGGGGTAAGTTAACTTCTGACTTCTGACTTCGTTAAGTAACTATTTTTTCAAAAAATTACTGGGTAATAATATTAAATATAAACTAGATTTGACCAGCAACAATGAATGCCAAATTTTTGCAAAAAACCACATTAAAAATACTTATTGTAACAGTAGCAGTTGGTGTAAATTTAATTAATTTTCCTCCAGTTAAGGCTCAAATAAAACTAGATACAATTCCCAGACCTTTGAATAAAAACCACAAAGAAACACTAATTTCTCTGAGCCTAGAAGAAAAAACTAATATTCGTGTTTATGAACAAGCTAGTCAAGCAGTAGTTTCCATAGATACAGATAAAACTAATGGTAGTGGTGCCATTATTAGTGCTGACGGAATGGTATTAACAAATGCCCATGTTGTATCTCAAGGTGGTGTGGTTAAAATTACCTTAGCAGATGGCAAAAAAGTTACGGCAGATGTTATAGGTTTTGGTGAAGAAAATTTAGATTTAGCAGTTCTCAAAATTCGAGGAGAAAGAAACCTGCCCACTATAAGAATAGCTCGTCCAGGTTCAACAAAAGTAGGTCAGCGAGCTTTTGCCATCGGAAATCCTTTTGGCAGATTTCAAGGTACTCTTACTGTAGGAATAGTCAGTCGTATAGATCGAGAAAGAGGATTGATCCAAACAGATGCAGCTATTAACCCTGGTAATTCCGGGGGGCCACTATTGAATAGTTCTGGAGAACTTATTGGTGTCAATACTGCTATATTTACTCGTGGTCAATTAGGGGGTAATATTGGTATTGGTTTTGCCATATCTATAGATAGAGTCCCAGAGTTTCTTCGAGCAGTTAGAGAGGGAAGAGCTCCTTTAGTAGCTCAACAGCAAGCGAGAATGTTCGACGAGCGCCAGGCTGAAAAATTAGACCTTAATGGTTTAATAGAAATCAAAGGTAATTTGGATAGTGAATCTAATGTATTACCTGTAGATAATAGTTATTATGACCTTTATGCTTTTGAGGGTTTAGCAGGTCAAAAGATTTCTATTGATATGAGCAGCAATAAAATAGATTCTTACTTAATTTTATTAAGTTCAAATGGTCAGGAATTAGCTCAAGATGATGATAGTGGTGGAGAGAAAAATGCCAGAATTGTGATTACTTTACCAGAGGATGGAACTTACAAGTTATTAGCAAATTCTTATGAAGCAGGAGAGTCAGGAGAATATCAGTTAAAAATTGAGTCTGTTTCACCTAGGATTAGACCTTTCTTTGAGCGTGAAGGAATAAATTACTATAGGTAAATTGTCTGAAATTTTCTCTACCTTATTTTACTAATAGGGGTATGAAGATTAAGAAAATTTAGACAAGTTAAAGATAGACGGAGCAGAATAGAAAATTTTTGACTTTAAAATTCGTCTACATAGTAAACTATTATTTGCAATTACAAAAAATTGACTCGATATTTTAAGCTGAACCTAAAAGAATATGAAATACTAAAATTATTACTATATGTCTTCCCTTTTTTTTTAGTAAGTACAGGTAAATCATAGTTTACTCGTACATTAGTTAGTAGATATGGGTAAACTTCGAGGAGCGGAAACCTAACAAGGTTTATTGAGATGAAGTACTAAAATTATTGCTACATATCCTTCCCTTTTTTAGAGATGAACGAGAGGTTAGGATAATCAAGAGACAATGCTCTATTTTATATGATATGAAATATCAAACTGATTTGAAGAAGACAGAAGAGACTTATGCTGTTTGCGCAACATGACAAACGGAAAGGGAAAATTGCTCATGGATAGTCAACTACCGGCCACTCCGTATATTATCTATTGACGGCGGGTTATTAAGCCAGCAAAAGAAAAGATAAAATGTCATAATGAGCGGATGGTAGTAATTTTATCAAAAAATAGTATTTATAGAAAACAGGAATTTATAGCAATTTCAGCAAATGGTATTACAGCAAAATCAAACAGTTAATAAATTAATTACAAGCATTGATTTTGAAAGAGAAACAAATATGATTATGCTGAAATTATTTAACTACTAACTAAAATCCAGTTTTAATTGTTTAAATTAATAATTATTCGTGATTATTTGCCACTATGCTAGTAGGCTAGTTGGAGAATTTAAGTATTATGTTTATTTATTTGAGGTGATTAATGCGTCAAGCAAGATTTTGGGCGATCGCTCCTTTTGGTCTACTAAGTATTATAGGAAAAACTTTACTTTTCCCTATCCTTCTACTTCATCCTGTGGTTATCAATTCTAGCTATGCTAATGAAATCTTAGCTCAGGATACTCCAGCCCCAAAAACTACTCCAAACCCAGAAATAACCCCAAGCTCCGAAACTACTCCAACTCCAGAAATAACCCCAACTTCAGAAACTACTCCAACTCCAGAAATAACCCCAAGCTCAGAAACTACTCCAACTCCAGAAATAACCCCAACTTCAGAAACTACTCCCTCTA
>NZ_CEZPJD010000197.1:0-1944 GCF_983059655.1 Okeania sp. | reverse complement strand
TCAGAAACTACTCCAACTCCAGAAATAACCCCAACTTCAGAAACTACTCCCTCTATTCAAGAACAAGTTGGAAAAGAAATATTACAGCAAGAAGGAACGCTTAGTGATGGAGACTTAGTACTTCCATCTGATGAAAGTCTTTATGATGAACATACTTTTGAAGGTACAACAGGTCAAGTAGTAAATGTAATCTTAGAAAGTCCTGACTTTGATACTTATTTAGCAGTATTTAGTCCTACTGGTGAATTACTAGGAGAACATGATGATGTTAGTCAGAAAAATACAAATTCTCAACTAACAATTACTCTAACTGTTACAGGTAAATATCGTGTAATAGTTAACTCCTACGATAAAACAGGTAGAGGTCAGTATAATCTCCAAGTAATTGAATCAAGTCAAACATCAGATTTATAAATCAAAAAAGTTAATGGTTAATCGCTAAGATCTAAATGTCATTTAAAGATTAGTCATTAACTTTTACCTTTTACCTGTCAGTAAATAAAACTTAATTATTCTACAAAACATAACTGATAGCTAGTAGCTAAATGTAATTAAAAATTCAGCGATTAACATTAATTAAGCTTGATTCTTTTAGCGCAAACCTAACCAAGAAAAAAAATCTTGATTAGTAAATAATTCCAGTAATAACAAAATGAAAAATCCTACCATAGCAAACCTACCATTGATTTTTTCTGCGTAAGTATTCCAACCAAAAGCAGGTTCATTAGACTTAGTAGTTTCAACTTTTTTAGTAGATTCTGATGTAGATTGAGAAGTCAAATTTTCAGACATGATATTGATAGAATTGAATTAGCTTTTAATATTTTTTATTACAGATAAAATTACTGAATTATCCCAGTAGATTAATTGTCCAATTTTTTTACTGATTCAATCAGCGATCGCACAATTTCCGTCCCCTCAGAAGGTTCAAAAGTCAAAGGGAACTTACCTTTTGCCAACATTCTTAATCCTAATGGACCCAAACTCAATAATCCTTGAATATCTCTAAAATAGTTACCCACTACCTGAATACCAAATTTTCGTTCATCAATCCAACCTCCATCTTTAACTAAATCAATTAATACTTTTCGATGGCGAATAGATCGACTAGCTTGTTGATCTTTACGGTCAAGAATTTCTTGTTTAATTTTACCTATTTGCTCCATAGGTGCTACTTCCATCGGACAAACAGAATTACAATAGTAACAACGGGTACAACCCCAGACTCCTGCTGTATCAAGATTATATTCTTCTAATCTTTTCTCAATCTGACTGTCACGAGAATCAGCGACCATTCTATAAGCTTTGGCCAAAGCGTGTGGCCCCACAAAATCTGGATTAACTTCACGAGCATTACATTCAGAATAACAGGCTCCACAAAGAATACAATTACCTGTTTGATTTAGTTTATCCCGTTCAGTGGGGGTCTGTAAAAATTCTCGTTCTGGAATTTGTCGTGCTTTTGTGCTTATGTAAGGTTCAACTGTCTCTAGATTTTGCCAAAAGCTGTTCATATCTACTACTAAGTCTTTAATTACTGGCATATTGCCCATAGGAGCAATAGTTATTTCTGGAATAGATTTTGCAGTAGTATTAGCAGAATTATTGTTACTATTATTAGTTATTTTTTGTAGTCTATCTACTTCATTTCTGATATTTTCTTTACAGGCTAAAGCTGAACGACCATTAATTCTCATTCCACAACTACCGCAGATAGTATTACGGCAATTTTTACGAAAAGCTAAACTACCATCTTGCTCCCATTTTATTCGGTTAAGGCATTCTAAAATTGTATTGCCTGGTTCAACTTCTAGGGTGTAAGTTTGAATTCTGGGAGTAGTATTTTGATGCTGACGAACAATATTAAAATTGACTTTCATTGATCGGAAATTGAATATATTTTTTACTAGTTTAGTTATGTTTTTTTACACAAAAAAATATTAG
>NZ_CEZPJD010000196.1:0-11296 GCF_983059655.1 Okeania sp. | reverse complement strand
TCCTGTTTATTTTGCCTAACTTTATTGGAATTTTCGGCTTTGTTGAATAAAAACACTATAAACCTGATTTACAAGGCTGATATTAACAATAAAGTTTTGTATAGCATACATAGTGTGAAGTTAGAGATGTTTATGTAACAAAGCTGTAAATTTAATATAGTATGAACCCGGTTGCTTTTCACTAATTTTTGAGTAGCTTTACAGAATCTTCATAATACCTAAGTATTCAATTGACTAATTTTTGAATAGCTTTACAGAATCTTCATAATACCTAAGTATTCAATTTTTATCTACAATGGCGAGTGGGGGAGTAGTAAACATCAGAATAATTAACAATAACTGGGGTGCTAATTATCAAAAAAAATCCATACACCTGTGTTAATCACTTAATAATTGAAGTATGACCTAAACTAACTATTATTTTTGTTCATTTTTGGAATTAAACAAAGCATTTATTCTTTGCAAAACTACATATTTTTACTCCAAAATTATATAGATATTTGTGATAAAAAAATAATTTTATTTCAATACAATTGCAATTATTTAAACAATTATTTACCAAATCATAACTTGTCTAGATAAATAACAAACAAAATTAAAAAAAAATACTATCTGATTTCTATCACTTCATCCTGTAACAAATTTGAATCTTGCTAGCAATTTAACTAGATTCCTCAATGTATATAGCTATACTAAATATTCATTTGAAAAGTATACTTTACAAAGGTTAAAGACTACCTTACAATCAATATTAATTTGAACAAATATCAAAATATATCTTAATTAACTATGTCCAAAAACAAAAAAAATACGACAGAAAGTGTAGAAACTAAGGCAGAAAAAAAATTTAGCGAGCCACAATACTACTTTAACCGAGAATTTAGTTGGTTAGAATTTAATCGTAGAGTTTTATCTGAAGGTTTAGACCCCCGTACTCCCTTATTAGAGCGTTTAAAGTTTTTAGGAATTTTTAGTTCTAACCTAGATGAATATTTCATGGTTAGGGTAGCAATTCTGAAAAAACAAATAGAAGCTGAAGTAAATAAATTAACTCCAGACGGTCGTACCCCCCAAAAACAACTTGACGGGATTAATCAAAAACTATTGCCAATGGTTTCTTTACAACATAAATTCTTTGAGCAAACTTTACGACCAGAATTAGTAAAAAATGGCATTCATATCCTTAATTATATTGACCTAAATCAAAAACAAAAAATATACTTACAAAATTATTTTGAAGAACATATATTTCCTGTACTAACACCTTTAGCAATTGATGCGAGTCACCCTTTTCCTTATCTATCTAATCTCAGTTTAAACTTAGCAGTAATGCTGAAAAATCCTGAAACTCAGGAAGATTTATTAGCTAGAATCAAAGTTCCCAAAATATTACCTCGGTTTTTACCCTTACCAGAAAAATTACAGGTGCAAGAAAAGAATAAAATTGTAAATTGGATGGGAGTAACTCTCGAACAAATCATTGCTCATAATTTGGGTGCTTTATTTCCTGGTATGGATATCCAGGAATATCACCTATTTCGGATTACTCGTGATGCCGATCTATCAGTGCAAGAAGATGAGGGCGATGACTTGCTATTGGTAATCGAAAAAGAACTTAGAAAACGCCGTATTGGTGGTACCGTAGTGAGAATGGAAATTAATCCAACAATGCCTAGTACATTAAAAAAGATATTAATGGAAAAGTTGGAGCTGTTAGAAAAAGATGTATACACAGTAGATGGATTACTCGATCTAAAAGATTTGATGTCATTCATGGGTTTGCCATTGCCAGAACTCAAAGATCCAAATTGGGCATCTACTATCCCTCAACGATTGCGAAATCATGGCGATCTCATAGTAACTTCTGACCAAAATAAGAATAATGGCATAGACTTTTTCTCAGTTATTCGCCAGAAAGATGTATTGGTACATCATCCATATCATTCTTTTACAAATACGGTACAAAGTTTCATTACTCAAGCTGCCCACGATCCTAATGTTTTGGCAATTAAGATGACTCTCTACCGTACTTCTGGAGATTCACCTATTGTCAATGCTTTAATTGCTGGGGCAGAAAATGGCAAACAAGTAGCAGCATTAGTGGAGTTGAAAGCAAGATTTGATGAAGAAAATAATATTCAATGGGCGCGGAAGTTGGAACAATCTGGCGTTCACGTTGTTTATGGTTTAGCAGGTCTCAAGACTCATACTAAAATTGTGATGGTGGTGCGTCAGGAAGAAGGTCATATCCGTCGCTATGTTCATATTGGCACTGGTAACTATAATCCCAAGACAGCTAAATTTTATACTGATTTAGGTTTATTCAGCAGTCGCCCAGAGTTGGGAGCAGATTTAACAGATTTGTTTAATTTCTTGACAGGATATTCGCGCCAGCAGTCTTATCGGAAATTGTTAATAGCTCCTGTAAATATGCGCGATCGCTTTATTAAACTAATTAATCGTGAAATTGAGAATTGCCAAAAAGGAAAAACAGGTCGCATTGTTGCTAAGATGAATTCTTTGGTGGACTCGAAAATAATTGCTAAGTTATACGAAGCTTCTCAAGTAGGGGTAAAAATTGATTTGATTATACGAGGTATTTGCTGTCTGCGTCCTGGTTTAGAGGGTGTAAGTGAAAACATTAAGGTAATAAGTATTATTGGGCGTTATTTAGAACATTCTCGTATTTTCTACTTCTATAATAATGCTCAAGAGGAGGTATATATCGGTTCTGCGGACTGGATGCCTCGTAATCTTGACCGTCGGGTAGAAGCTATTACCCCTATTGAAGATCCTGACTTAACGAAGGAGTTGCAAGAGATTATGGGTATTCTGTTATCTGACAACCGTCAAGCTTGGGATTTACAATCAGATGGTGAGTATATTCAGCGTTGCCCTGTGGAAAATTCTCCAGAATTGGGTTGTCATAAAATTTTGATGGAAACGGCAGTTACTAATTAGGGTCTGCTGAAAAAGTCTTTTTTAAGGAGTAGGGGAGTGGGGGAGTAGGGGAGCGGGGAGTAGGGGAGAATTTTTTTGCCCAACTATGCGCTAAAAATGCGCTCCTTTTTGAGCATTAAGAGCTGAAAACCATGTACTTTTTCAATGCCTAAAAAGTCTAAAACCTTATATCTGGTAATTATTTTAGATTTAATCAGCAAGCCCTAATTAGAGCGGGAAAGGAAGAAGGAAGAAGGAAGAGGGAAGAGGGAAGAGGGAAGAAAAAAACTTAAATTTCCAGATATTCAACCTTGGGTTTACACAAATGATTGCCTTCGGACATGACATTAGTTCAATTTCCCCTACTCCCCATCTCCAACTATTGGATATAATATTAGTGCTTAATCCAAAATATTCAAAGGATGATTAACCCAGAAAATTTAGCAGAATCTATTGTTTTAATTACCAGTGCTAGTGACAGAAAAGCAAATGTTATTGGTACTGGGTTTCCTTTTTATCGGGAAGAAAATTATACTTATTTACTTACCTGCGCCCATGTTGTTAAAGATGTGGGTGGTGAGGAGAATGTACGAGTGAATAATAATAATGATATTCCTGTAGATGTTGTGGCGATAGGAAGTATTCATGATTTTGATTTAGCAGTTTTACGAATTAAAGGGTTGTTAAATTTTCCCCTGTTCAAGTTAAGGGTTTTATCTAGGGATAAAGAAAAAATTTGCCAAGTTAATATTTCTGGCAACTATCTTTATAGCGAAGATAAAATACCAGAATGCCAGACAATCAGAGGAATAATTGATGCTAGAGGAAAAGTAATTAAGTCTCAAGAAAAAGTTGGCGTTTGGGAACTAAAAATTACACAAGGAAAACTTAAACCTGGTTATAGTGGAGCGCCTGTTGTTGATTTAGAAACAGGTTTTGTTGTGGGCGTGACTACTCATAAGGAGGGTCGAAATGAACAGGAGGGGAAAGTAGGAAGAGCAATATCTATAGAAGCTATTGAAAAAATTTGGGCTAAGATACCTTCTACTATTTCTCAACAACTTAAAAGAGAAAGTTCATTGACTCAATTATTGGTTAAAGGCAGTAAGTTTAACAATATTTCTCTAGCATCTTTTCCAGATTTAGATTTTTCTAGTATTTCTCTAGAGACTATCCAAAAGGCTTATCAAGATTCTTTACCTGCTGATGCTGAAATTTGGGATTTAGAAGTAGATAGTATTGAACAAATATTAGAAAATTTGCATAAATTTAGAAAAATCCCTCAGTTTTTTGAACAGTTAATTCAAGCTCCAGATATTCCTGGAGAAATTCGGAATCAATTGCAAGAGGAAGTAGAAAAATTAGCACCAAAAAATCCTTTAACAGAAAATACAAATAAATCTTCCACAGATTTTTTTTCTGAAGAATTAGAAAAAGTTGAGTCTTATATATTAGCAACACTTATTCCAGATGAAAATGAATATTTTTTCTTAAATGCTTGGTTAATTATTGATGATTCAGTACAAAATTTATCGAAATTTCAATCCCTCCTTGACCCCAAAGAAAAACAACAGGGAATATTTTGTAAGTCAACTCAAATTTCCCAAGAATTTAATAAACTTCTCAAAAAAGCGCTGGAATATCTTAAAAACAAAAATTTTTCCCTAACAATAGAGTTTTTTTTACCTAGTAATTTAATGTGTGAGGAGGTAGACAGATGGAAAATTTCTGACCCTGTAGATGAAGAAATTACTTTAGGAATTCAATATCCAATTAGATTGCGATCGCTAGAACGTCTTGAACTTGGTTATTTATATTCTTATCTACACCAATGGCGAGAATATTGGGATGAAGTTAAACAACATTTACCAAAGGAAGCTGATTTAAAATTATTTGAGCATTTGTCAGAAATGGAAAGTTTTAAATGGAAATCATTAAAAATAAAACTAAAAGAAAAAATCGGGTTGAAGATTACTCGCGCTCATCCTGAATGTATTAGGAAAGATTTATTTAGAGCAATTTTATCAGCGACAACACCTATAGCGATTTGGCTCAGAAATGATATTCCTAGTTGGAATCAAGTAACTTTTATTGATGAAATATTAACTCGTCAACCTCTAAGAGAACTATGTGAATCAGTTAGATATAATAGAGAAAAAGCTGATGCTAATGGTCAAATAGATAAACATTTAGGTTATCATTTGGCTGTTCTTTGGGAAAATCCCTATCGTTTGCCTCCTGATACAATTAGAGAATTAATGGAGCCTGGACAATAACGAGGTCAGAAGTAATAAGTCAGATTTGATCGACTAAAAAATTTGATAATACAATAGTTTTGGCAATTATTTGACATTTAAAATTAGCAACTATTTGTGATACAAAACTGAAATGATAGTTGTAGGTTTTTGTGCAGAGTAAGTTAGTTTTTTTGAGGAGTGATAGCCATCATTATTCCCCCTATTGTATTCCCAATAATTTTTCTGCTATAATTCTACATAATAATCTCAAATATTAATAAGAGATACCTTTGAACCGAATCATTTTAACCATATCCAAAAACTTCCCTATGATTTTCCCATAATGCCAGCTAGAGACACTTACCATAACAACTTAATTAACGCTCTAGTCAAAGATAACTGGAGCATAACCGATGACCCTTACTTTGTTAAGTGGGGGAGAAGAGATATGTATATTGATTTGGGTGCTTCTTTACTTCTGGCAGCAGAAAAAGAAGAGGTAAAAATAGCATTAGAACTGAAAAGTTTTGCAGGTCTTTCCCCAATGAACGATCTAGAAAATGCTGTTGGTCAGTATATCGTTTACCATGATGTACTTAAAAAAACAAACCCAGAAAGAATTCTCTATTTAGCAGTAGATGAAGAAGCTTATGAGGGCATATTCAGCGAACCTATCGGCCAACTAATGCTAGAAAATCACCGCTTAAACTTAGTAGTTTTCCACAAATTAGAGGAGGTAATTATTGAATGGATACCATTAGTAAATATCAACAAATAATCGAGAAAATAATCGGCGACTATGCTCAATTGCGCTATTCCTATAGCGAAGTAGAGAGAAAAACAGTTTTTGACCGAAAACAGAACCATTATTTATTGATGATTATGGGAGTAGAGGGTCATAAAATGGTTCATGGTTGCATACTTCATCTAGAAATCATAGGCGATAAAATTTGGATTCATCGTGACGGAACTGAAGATGGTATAGCAAGAGAATTGTTAGCAGAAGGGGTTCCCAAAGACCAAATTGTTTTAGGGTTTTATACCCCCGGCAAACGCAAGATAACTGATTTTGCAGTTTGTTAGTTTTAGGGGTGTTGGCGGACCTAACTAATACTACTGGACATGATACAAATTAAAAAAATTATTGAAAAAAATTTATGAATGACTGGAAAATATTTCAAGGTAATAGCCAACCCCATGATGAAATTATTCGCCTTCCCGAACCTCCAAATTGGCGTAAATTTATTGGTGTAGATAATCAGATAATTAAACAAATTGAACAACGTTGGAACAACTTTTTAGATGAGAAAGGTGAAGCAACAGAAGATTCGGAAAGAGGTAAAAGTTTTCGGATTCAAACTGACAGTAATAATGACAGAAATAGTGTCATCAATATGGTGAATGCAGCTCTATATTTAAGGAGACCATTGTTAGTAACGGGCAAACCGGGAACGGGAAAAACTTCTTTAGCTTACGCCGTAGCTTATGAATTGAAATTAGGGCCAGTTTTACCTTGGTATATTACCGCTCGCTCAACTTTGAAAGATGGGTTGTATGATTATGACGCGATCGCCCGCCTTCAGGATGTACAAATGGGCGACAAAAGTAAAGATATTGGTCGTTATATTAAACTTGGCGCTCTGGGTACAGCTTTACTTCCTTTCCCCAAACCCCGAGTTTTATTAATTGATGAGATAGATAAGAGCGATATTAATTTACCTAACGATCTACTCAATTTGTTTGAGGAGGGAAAGTTTGAAATTCCTGAATTAGCTCGTCTTTCTAAAGATGTTTCCCAGGTAGAGGTTCGCACTTATGATGACATGGATGTACCAATCAAAAAGGGAAAAGTGTGCTGTCAGAATTTCCCTTTAATTATTCTCACCAATAATGGGGAACGAGATTTTCCACCAGCTTTTCTCAGACGATGTTTGCGGTTAACCATGCCTTATGATCCTGATGCGAAGGCGTTGAAAGAAATTGTCAGAGCGCACTTGGGTAGTGATGTGTTGACTAAGGATGAGGCAAAAATTGAAGAATTGATTGATAAGTTTATAGAAAAACGTTCGGGAGGCGACCTTGCTACAGACCAACTTTTGAATGCTATCTATATAATGACTCGCCAGTTAAAACCCGAACCACAGGATGAGGAAAATTTGACTCAGGTTTTGCTGAAATATTTGACGAGTGAGGAGGATAGATAATATCAAATCCGGAAGTGTGGGAACCCACCCCTAACCCCTCCCAGGAGCTATTGGTAGGGTGTGTTAGCGGTAGCGTAACGCACCGAAACCCTATATCTGTTGTCAGTGCGTAAGTCCTGATAATGTGCAAGTTAAAACCCGAACAACAGGATGAGAAATATTTGACGAGTGAGGAGGATAGATGATTGACAAATTAATTACCGCACTGAGTAAAAAAGCGGGAATGTCAACAGAGGAAATAGCTGATACTATTTGGTTGGCATTACAAATACAAGAATCTCAGTCTGAGTCAGTTTCTTCAGACTTTTCCTTGGTTGAGGAAGACATAGGAGCGATCGAGAATAAAACCACAACCTCAGACTCAAAACCTCAGACTCCAGACTCAAATGAAATACGAAAAAATCTAGATTCCGAGGCACAAAAAGCAAAAATTTATCCCCAGAGTCAACAGCAAACCGAATCCTTAGATTTATCCTTTAAAACCCCCAATGCTCCTTCCTTGCGTCAACCATTAACTTTAGCACGAGCGTTAAAACCTTTAATGCGTCGTATTCCCGCTGGCACAAATTTTGTTCTCGATGAAGCTGCCACTATCGAAGGTATTGCCAATACAAAATTGTGGTTGCCTGTATTAAGACCTACCTTAGAGCCTTGGTTAGACCTGGAATTGGTAGTTGACGAAAGTATATCCATGCAAATTTGGAGACAAACCATCAGAGATTTGGAAAAATTGCTGAAAAACTATGGAATTTTCCGAGATGTGCGAGTCTGGGGGATGACTGCCAATGATGGAGAAAAAGTGCAGGTTCGTCGGGGGATAGGTGCAGCAGCTAAAAATAAATTTCCCCGTAGCTCCAAAGAATTAATAGATGGGAGCGGACGTCGTTTGATATTGGTAGTGAGTGATTGTGTTTCGTCTTACTGGCGAGATGGCACAGTGACAAAAGCATTAGAAATTTGGGCAAATTCTGTACCGACAGCAATTATTCAGATGTTGCCCAAGTGGTTGTGGAAACGAACAGCTTTAGGTAGAGCGTCGGAGGTAAGGTTACGAGCATTAACTCCCGGAGTGTCTAACCAAAATTTAATTGCTCAGGAAGTGTCTTTGTGGGAGGAGTTGGAGGAGAAAAAAGGCGTTAAAGTTCCAATATTTACTTTGGAGGAGGATAAGGCAACTACTTGGGCACAAATGTTGTCTGGTAAAAGTAGTGTTTCGACTTTGGGGTTTGTGTTTAAATTGGATGCTCCGGTTAAGGAGAATAAATTGTTTAATCTTGACTATAGTCAGTTGAGTGCGGAAGACCGGGTACAAGCATTTCGGGTGACTGCTTCTCCCATGGCGAGAAAATTGGCAGGTTTATTAGCTGCGGCACCTGTTATTAGTTTGCCTGTGGTGCGGTTGATTCGAGGAGCATTGTTGCCAGAGTCTCTACAAGTTAATGTGGCCGAGGTGTTTTTGGGAGGTTTATTAAAGCCTTTGTCTGAAATTAAGGTGGAGAGTAATTCCGATGATGTTTTGTATGGGTTTGTGGATGGGGTGAGAGAGTTATTGATAGATTCGATGCCTTCAGAATGGGTGTTGCAGGTGGTGGATAAGGTGTCGGAATATGTAGCGGAGAGAGTCGGTTTGTCGTTGGAAGATTTTGCTGCTGTTTTGAGGAGGGAGAAAGAGGTTGAGGATAGTGGGGTTGTTGAGGAGGTTGGATATTTTGCGACGGTTACTGCTCAGGTATTAAGGCGTTTGGGTGGGGAGTATGGGAAAGTTGCGGAGGAGTTGGAACTTAATAGTAGAGAAGGTTATCCAGCAGTTAAATTAACAACTGTAAATATCCAAGCCTTCTTTAATGCAACAGATCCTGGCATTCCTTTGTTTATAGACAATGCAGAAATTGACACAAAATACTACATTGACTTTTCTCCAGTGCGTGGGGGAGAAATTATCAAAAAGTTGAAAAAAACTATTCTCTGGTATTCAGACATACCTACTTGCCAATTATTTACCGGACACATTGGTTGTGGTAAGTCCACGGAACTTTGGCGACTGAAGCAACAGTTAGAACTAGAAGGATTTCATGTTGTCTACGTCGAGTCTGACAGACATATAGAAATGGGAGATGTAGATATCAGCGATATTCTTCTAACTATTGCCCAACAAGTGAGTAAAAGTTTGGAGACTTGGGAAAAGCTCAACTTGGAAGAACCCACAAAACTTAAAACTATACTTCAGGGAGCAGCCAAATTACTGCAGACAGAAATTGAAATATCTAACATTGAACTCTCTTTCGGAATAGGCAAGATAACTGCTGAGGCAAAAGCTAGTCCTGAAGTTCGTAGTAAACTCAGAGAATATCTCGGACCCCGCACCAGTGGCATTATTGAAACTATTAACCAAGAATTGTTTGAACCTGCTAACGAAAAGCTGAAACAGTATGACAAAAATGGATTAGTAGTCATTGTTGATAACCTTGATAAAGTTGATAATACTATTAAATATCAAGACAAAACTCAACCAGAATATCTATTTGTAGATCGAGGGGAGCAACTAACTAGACTTCAGTGCCATGTAATTTATACCATTCCTTTAGCACTAAGGTTTTCCAATGACTATGAAGCATTAACTCAAAGATTTAAGAAAGACCCCCAAATATTGCCAATGGTGGCCACACAGTTACGCGACGGTAGTGAATGTGCTGAAGGAATGGAGTTAGTTCGACAGTTAGTGTTGGCAAGAGCGTTTCCGGAATTAGATCCACAGCAACGTTTGGCAAAAGTTACCGAAATCTTTGATAGTCAGGAAACTTTAGATTACTTATGTCGTTTCAGTGGTGGTCATGTCCGAAATGTATTGCGCATAGTTAATGATGCTATTATGGAAGAAAGTGAGTTACCAATATCTCATAGTAGTATGAAGAATGTAATTAGAAGCTATCACAATGAGCGAATTTTAGCTATAGATGACCAGGAGTGGGAATTATTACGCCAAGTAGCTGTAGCTCGGACAAAAAAAGTAACGGGAGATGACGGATACCAAACTTTAATCCGGAGTATGTTTGTTTATGAGTATCAAGATGATCGAGGTTCTTGGTTTGATGTTAATCCTTTGTTAAAAGATGCGCTGGAGTCGCAGTAATTGACTCGTAGAATTGCTCTAGTAAACGTAGGTTGGGTTTCGATACCTAAACCCAACATTTTTCAGCTCCCATTATTACTATTGCTCAAGTAGGATAACGTCAACTCAAGCTACATAAGTTTTTGTTGGGTTCGCTGTCGCTTAACCCAACCTACTAAACTGAGACAAAATAGCGATTGCCTCATTCCACAAATACCAACAAACTGCAACGTTATAGTTTTTAGATTTTAGATTAATTTTGATAGAGTAGCGATCTTATCATCCGTTCCGCTCCGCGAACGCTTATTCCCCATAGATTGATGTTTTATTCATCTATTGTTCAATAGTTATTAAATTGGAGATACAGTCAAAATAGCGATCGCCTCCTTTCACAAATACCAAGAAACTCCAACGTTATAGTTATTAGATTTTAGATTAATTCTGATTAAGTAGCGATCGCTTATTCTCCATAGATTAATGTTTTATTCATCTGTTGTACAAGAGTTTTGAGATGGAGTAACAAGAGCGATCGCCTCTTTCCACAAATGACAAAAAACTCCAACGTTATAGTTTTTAGATTTTGGATAAATTCTGATTAAGTAGCGATCGCCTCCTTTCACAAATAACAAAAAACTCCAACGTTATAGTTTTTAGATTTTAGATAATTTCTGATTAAGTAGCGATCGCCTCCTTTCACAAATAACAAAAAACTCCAACGTTATAGTTTTTAGATTTTAGATAATTTCTGATTAAGTAGCGATCGCCTTCTCTCCTAAACAACTAAAGCCTTCTTGCTACTCCCTACT
>NZ_CEZPJD010000195.1:7808-11296 GCF_983059655.1 Okeania sp. | reverse complement strand
TTCTTCTTTCTTCCTTCTTCTTTCTTCCTTCTTCCTTCTTCCTTCTTTCCTCTTCCTTCTGCTATGAATAATTTTCTCACCCAACATTTTAGCCTATAGAGAATAGTAGTTAAGTTGGGTTGAGGAAGGTAAGTTTGTTTAGTGAATCTAAACTGTTTAAGTTCATGAATTAGCAATATATCAACATCTATCTATGAACTTTTCGCTTCGTTTTATTATGCCAATAAGCAGTCATAATTTTAGGTTCTGGAAATCCCTGAACACAGACAACTCTCAATCCTCGCAGCACATCTATAAACCTTTTATAAGGAGTTCTGCATAAATTCTTATCAGTCAAAGTATAAGTGACTGCCCCATAACTAAATTGTCTGTTACCATAAATTATGGCAACTTTCATCATCGATAAACTAATAGCACGTTGTTGTTGTCGGCGTTCCAAATGATTAGTATCTTTAGGATTATGTACAGCGCTAATACAACCTAATTTTTGAATATTTTTGTCATTTTGAAGCACTAGACTGAGTTGGTGATTCATGTTTATTGTCCTTATTGAGTAAAGTTACTAGGTAAATCACAAGCAAAAAATTAAGCATAGTTGAATTTAATTGATGTCTAGAAATAGACTAATAGTTCAGCAAAAAAAAAGAGATATGGAACAGCTTGCTTACTAATGGACAATGAATAAAAGCTTTTGTGTAGCTATTCCAGGCAATGTTCTGGATAAATTTTCAGTGGGGGGAGAAAAATCAATCCCGGTCATTTCAGTTATCAGTACCTCTGGCTGTTTGCGCAGCATTCCGCAGGAAACCAAGATGCTTGAAATACGGAAACTTACTTTTTTCATCCCTTTAAAAGGGAAGGCTTTAGACCTTATTTTTTGGTAAAAGCCACATAGAATAGATAAACTGTTTTATCCTTGACTGGGCAGAAGGATGAATAGATTTTTCTTCCAAAGTAGTTATACCCTTAAAACCAGCTTAACAAAGCTTACAAAATTGGCAAGTTATACTACATTCTGTAATTGTCAAAAATAGGCCACTTGTTACTGCCACTGGTACCAATATTTCATCACTTCATGAGGTTAAAACTAGGTCGTGTTCTCGGAGCTTGACATTAGCCACATTGGAGATATCTTTAGGAGTTTTGGAGAATCCATCAAAAAAATATTAACCCATCTGCCTAATAGTTGGGTAATTTTGAATTTATTCTCTCATACCTAGTTATTGAATCTTACATTATGCAACGGTCAGAATTCCACAGGAAATGCTTACATAAAACGTCCGTAGGTCTCAGGTAAATAATGAAAAACTTGTAGTTATATTAACCAGGTCTCAAATATATCTTTAAAATCATAAAAATTTTCTATCTCTGCTGAACCCTAACTCAAATTGTCCCTACTCCCTTATTTAATATGGTTAATCAAATTAAAATTCGTAACCCACGCACTGGTATAAATGATTATTTTATTACCCAAGTAACTGTGGAACAAATTGCTACTAAATGCCTCAATTTACGTTCTGCTCAAATTGAATGGGAAAAGTGTGGAATAGAACAACGTATTCAGGCAATGCAAAAATGGAAAGAAATTATATTTTCTCACCGCGAAAAACTCACACAGGCATTAATCAATGATACAGGTAGGCTAATAGAATCAAAACTAGAAATTGACTCTGTGGCTAATAGTATAGATAGATGGTGTAAGTTAGCACCGCAACTCTTATCAACTGAGCCAACAAAAACTACAACAATTCCATTTATCCAACTACAAAATAAATTTTCACCTTATCCGTTAGTTGGTATTATTAGTCCCTGGAATTTTCCTTTATTACTTTCTTTAATCGATGCAATTCCAGCTTTAATTGCTGGTTGTGCCGTGGCAATTAAACCAAGCGAAATTACTCCGAGATTTATCCAGCCTCTGTTAGAAACTATTGCTAATGTTCCATTGCTATGTGATGTTTTTACTTATATTGAAGGTGCTGGAGAAACTGGTGCAGCTTTAATAGAATATGTAGATTTTATTTGTTTTACTGGTAGTGTTGCTACAGGTAAAAAAGTTGCCGAAGCAGCGGCAAAAAGATTTATTCCAGCTTGTTTAGAATTGGGAGGTAAAGACCCAGCAATAGTTTTAGCTTCAGCAGATTTAGAGTTAGCAAAATCAGCACTTTTATGGGCTTCAGTTGTTAATGCAGGGCAGTCATGTTTATCAATTGAACGTATTTATGTTGCCGAATCAATTTTGACAGAATTTATTACTAAACTTACCGAAAAAGCTAAAGCTCTGAAATTAGCTTATCCCAATATTGAGTCTGGAGAAATAGGACCAATTATTTCAATAAAACAAGCTGAAATTATTAGGGAACATTTACAAGATGCTGTGGCTAAAGGTGCGGTTATTCATTGTGGAGGAAATGTCGAAAATTTAGATGGTGGTTTTTGGTGTTTGCCCACAGTTTTAGATCGTGTAAATCATAGTATGAAAATCATGACCGAGGAAACTTTTGGGCCAATAATACCTGTGATGTCTTTTACTACTGTTGAAGAGGCGGTAAAATTAGCAAATGATACAATTTATGGATTAAGTGCTGCTGTTTTTGCTGGTTCTGAAGCTGAAGCTTTAGCAGTTGCTAGCCAGATAAATGCTGGAGGTATTAGTATTAATGATGCAGGTTTAACAGCATTGATTAATGAAGGAGAAAAAAATTCTTTTAAGTTTTCCGGTTTAGGTGCTTCTCGTATGGGAATTGATGGTATGAAAAGATTTATGCGGAAAAAAGCGATTTTAAATAAAGTAAATTCTGTAATTAATCCTTGGTGGTTTAAAAGCTGATGAATGAATTATCTCTGGATAAAAAATTAATTGTTTTTTTGCTCAAAATATTACATATTTCTGTCTTGATTTTTACCTTGACTGGATGGCTCTTATCTAATAAATTGTTATTGATTTATTTAGTTTGGATACCACTAATGGTGATTCAATGGCAACTAAATCAAGGAACTTGTCTCTTGACAAATCTGGAAAATTATCTATTAGGTGAAACTAACAAACAAAAGTCACAACAACAAGGTCAGTTTGTGAAATCTTTGTTTTTAAATTTATGCGGTTTTGTACCAGAAGATAACTTGTTAAAATATTTGATTTATTTCACAATTTTTTCCTGTTGGAGTATTGGAGGTTATAGATTTTATCTGTATTATAGCGCTACGCGCTAGGGAACAGGGAGTAGGGGAGTGGGGGAGTGGGGGAGTGGGGGAGAATTATAGCGGTTTTCATGTTTCATAGAATACAACTATTTCTGCAACTTATTAAACTTTAGGTATATCTATAATTTTTACTGTAGTCTACCTTTGTGAAAACCGCTGTAAAAATACGAATAATTAACATTAACTTATAAAGAAGATGGTAGGTGGTAGTTGAAAAAACGATCTTCTACCTTCAAAAATAAGGTGAGGTTCCATATTTTCTCTTCTTCCTTCTTCCTTCTTCC
>NZ_CEZPJD010000195.1:0-7708 GCF_983059655.1 Okeania sp. | reverse complement strand
CTTCTTCCTTCTTCCTTCTTCCCTCTTCCTTACCTTATATAATACCTTTTTCTCTCAACTTTTCAATAGTTGCACGTTGAGTTTCAATAAAATGTTTTCGCTCCACTACTCCACTATCCATAGTATTAGCAGGATAAGCATGAAACTGACGATAACTTTCTGCATAAAGATCCCACCGTTGCCTTGCTAATAAATTTTTCATTCCTACTTGAGAGCGATAGTTGCGGAGAGCCATAATATCAATTTCAGCATAGGCGGCCATGCTTTCCCCTGCACCCGTTTCCGCTAATATTAAACCTCGATAGTCGATAATTTTGGAACCCCCATCAACGGAAGCTTCAGGAATAGGAGTATTGGCAATACCTGCAGTATTAGCAGATATCACATACATCATATTTTCCACAGCACGAGAAACTTTCGCTGCTTCCTTTGGCGATCGCGCTTGCCCATAAACCTCTGAAGTAGGATGCAGTAAAATTTCTGCCCCGCGCATTGCCAAACATCGGGTAACTTCTGGAAATAAAATTTCATCAGAGGCAACAGCAGCAAAATTACCTATCGCTGTTTTGGCAATAGGAAATACTCCCTCTAAACCATAACAGTCGAGATATTTATCCCAAACATCGTGAGGAGTAGGAGCAAACATAGAGTTGAGACGGCGATAGCGCAATACCATATTGCCACTCGGATCTATGAGAAAGCAGCTTTGAAAATATAATTCGGGAAAGTTAGGGTCAACTTCGTAAGCATTGCCCCCTAGAAAAATATCATTTTTTTGAGCAATCTCTCCTAGACGGTCGTAGATGGGGTCAGTCATTTCTAAACAAGCTTTATTTGCCCAACTTGTCAAAGACTCGGCCATCGGAAAACCTGTGAGAAAATATTCTGGCAGTAAAACTAATTTACAGTTTAGGCCAATAAAAGCTTTACTAGCAGCAATTTGTTTGGCTAGGTGGTTAATAGTTTGTTGAATCAGCGATCGCGCAGATTCTCGGTCGTTGGCCTGATTTACTGCTTTAGCTTGGATTTGAAGGGCCAAAGCCTGGAAAGGGGTCATTTCAGTTATCAGTTATCAGTTATCAGTTATCAGTACCGACCACTAAAGCCGATTGATAATTTCTTTCCTCCTACTCCCTCTTTGCATAGAAAAGATAAACAGTAACAAGAAAAAATAAGAATAAGTAATCTATATTATACCAATGCTTTCTGCTCCCTCTCTATTACCTTACAATCCAAATTGATTGTCCTAACCAAAAAACTTAGTACTGTAGCACTAATGATATTACCTGCCTAATTCCAATACTCCAAATAGATTCAGTAAGGGGTCTCCCATGATAATCTCTGATTTAACGGGAGATAACTTCACAAATAAAAGGCGCAAAATATTACGCCTTAGAAAAAATAACTGTAGTTAAAGTGTTAGGAGTAACGCACTCCCAGGCTTTTTTAGTGGACGATAAATTCTATAACCTTAAGAAGGTTGGTCTTGATTAATCTGGCGTTCAATGGTTTGAATGGCCGCATTAAGTCCAGCTAATCTAGTTTCTAGATCGTCTCGCATCCACTTGAGGAATTTCAGTTTATTTTCCTGATGGGCTTTTCGAGACTCTGGTTGAAAAAAGTCCCAGTCACAGCAGGATTTAGCAAAGAATGGAAACATGGGTAATACTCTCAACTCATCTTTACTTAATATTTTGAAACAAAAACTCTAAAAATGGCAGATTCTATTCTAACTTATTTCTTAAGCATCAAAAATGAAGGCCATGCCAGTTGTCAAAAATCTTTAGAAGTCCGTACTTCAACAGGTAGAGCATTATATCTATTTCTTGGGTCTGTTTTTGTAAAATGCAAATAAGTTTTCAATGGAACTTAATACCCCCGCTCTTAAGGACTGGTTTTAAATATCAGCAGTGTTTGCGATCGCATCCTTACTTAGTTTGATAGATTAATCACCGCTATCATTAACAGCTATTAACAGCGATCTGTTTCACAGCATCCTGATTTTTTCCACATTAGATTGAGTTTCGTAAACTCAGATTCATGCTAATTTTAGCACTTTCAAATATTGATCCAAACTTGATTTCATGCTAAAATTTATACTGTAATTTTTAGGCAATAATCACTGTGATAATTATAATCACTTATTAAATATAAAAAACTCTAAATTTGCCTGAAAAAGTTCAATAATATTTTACATTTATCTATAAAATATAAAGGAGATATGATTATGGTTGCTCAATCTCGTATTTATTCATCACCTCTACAACAAGCAATTGACCGTTATCCGCTAACTGTAACCCCTGAAACTCCTCTGGTAGATGTACTCAAACAAATGAGTATGTTACAAAGCAGTTGTGCAATGCCTGTAAATACACTGACAAATGGAAAAATTGATGAATCACCATTATCAAACCAAGAAAAAGCTACAAGTGTTTTAGTGGTAGAAAATAAATCAATAGAAAAAGAGCAAAAATTTGATAATACACAATCTTCTTTTTTATTAGGAATATTCACTGTCAGCGATCTTGTCAAACTAATTGCAACTGATAAAATTGGTAGTTTCAGCAACTTATCAGAAAAAGTGAAGATAGCAGAAGTCATGTCATCTAATTTTGTGACTCTAAAAGAATCAGACGATCAAGATTTATTTACAGCTTTATCTCTGTTTCGCCAACATAAAATTAGTCATCTGCCAGTGCTAGATAGTATAGATCAAATAATTGGTGTTGTCACACCAGAAGGAATTCGTCAAGTACTGCAACCTTCTAATATTCTCAGGTTAAGAAGCGTCAATGAAGTCAAAAATGATTCTGTTGCTGTCACAACTTCAGAAACGACATCATTGTTAGAAGTTAGTCAATTGATGTCAACTCAAAAAGTCAATAGTGTAATTGTAACACAGAAGAAAAAAAGTAAAACACAAAGGACTGAAATTGAAAAACCTGTCGGTATAATTACAACAGATGATATTGCACAAGCTTATTTTATAAGTATTAGTTTGGCAGCAACACCCGTAAAAAAGGTCATGAAAATGCCAATTAACAGCTTGAAACAAACAGACTCTCTCTGGGATGCTCATAAAAAGATGTTGCAGGAACAGGTACAAATTTTAATAGTATGTGGTAAACAAGGAGAGTTTCAGGGAACAGTTAATCAGGCAAGCTTACTACAAGTATTAGATCCGACAGTAATGTTTGGGCTAGTTAGAAAATTACGCAAAGATGTTAATCAACTGCAAGCAGAAAAATTTGAACTATTACGCAGTCGAAATCTGGAATTAGAAAAAGAAGTGCAGGCACGAACGGCAGAAATACAAGCACAGTTAGAACGCGATCGCCTCCTTGCAAAAATAGCCCTTCGGATTCATCAATCTTTAGATATAGATGAAATTATTAATGCTGTAGTTACAGAAGTTCAACAATTCCTCAAAACTGATAGAGTAGTCTTCTTTCAGATAGAAACAGCCAAAGTCGTTAAAGTAGTTGCTGAGTCAGTAGAAAAAAACTGTAATTCTTGGATAGGAGAAACAATTTCATCTGAATGCTTAACAAAGATGAAACAAGATCGGATTCAGGCAGTTTCTGATATCACTCAAACAAATTCAAGTACACAAAAAATTACTGAACTGGAGAAAAAACAAGTAAAAGCTTACTTAATAGTACCAATTTCCCAAGATGGACAACTATGGGGACTGATGTGTACCCAGGAATGTTCCGGAATTCGAGAGTGGCAACAATCTGAAATTGATTTATTGAAGCAACTAGCAACTCAGTTAGCGATCGCTATTCAACAAGCCCAACTTTATCAACAAGTACAAACTCTTAATACAGACTTAGAAAAACAAGTTCAAGACCGCACAGCAGAATTGGAACAAAAAGTGCAAGAGCTACAGCAACTTAATATTCTCAAAGATGATTTTTTAAGCACTGTTTCCCATGAGTTAAGAACACCTCTATCGAACATGAAAATGGCTATTCATATGTTGAAAGTCTTTCCTGTATCAGAACGCGGTAAAGAATATTTAAATATTTTAGATACAGAGTGTAAAAGAGAAATTAACTTAATTACCGATCTATTAGATTTACAGCGCTTAGAAGGTGGTACTGGATCTGCTCCCACAGATGTGATAGATTTAGAAAGTTGGCTTGCCACTATTATCGATCCTTTTAAATCTAGAGCCAGAGAACGTCAACAAACTCTAAAAGTTAAATGCCCTAAAAAACTTCCCCAGATCATGTCTAACAATAATAGTTTAAGCAGGATTTTAGCAGAACTTCTAAATAATGCCTGCAAGTATACTCAGAATGAAGGCGAAATCAAGTTTGTAATTGAATGTAATCAGAAAAAAAGTAGCAAAAAAAGCATGATAGAAACACCAGAGTCAATCAAATTTTTGATTAGTAACCCATCAGAAATTCCTGCGTCTGAGTTACCTAAAATATTTAACAAATTTTATCGAGTGCCTAATGCCGATCCTTGGAAACAAGGGGGGACAGGTTTAGGTTTAGCCCTAGTGAAAAAATTGGTAGAACAGCTCAATGGTAACCTATTAGTATCCAGTAGTAATGGTTGGACAACTTTTACAGTAGAAATACCAACCTAAAGGAATGGCATCAAATTCTAATTTCCGAAATTTACCGAATAATTAATAATTAAGGAATAAGAATTAAATTATTCTGGTTAAAAGCCTGTCCTTTCAAGGGGAAAAGCGGTCGTTTGCTTTGCAACGCTGGCGCGAAAAGCGCAGCGCACCCGTTGGGTGGGATGGCGTTTGCTACCGCAAAGCTTTCCGTTCCGGAATGCTACCGCAAACCCTAACAGCGGAGTGGCTCTGATAAGAGCGGGTCCCCTCGCCATATACAATCGACCAAGACAGCGGTCGTTAGCGCAGCGCACCCGTTGGGTGGGATGGCAAGGAAACCTGCGCCATATCTAATGGACCAAGAGAAGAAATAATATTTCCTGATATTCAATTCCGTAACGGTTTTAACCACAGGTAATTATCCATTATCCATTATCCATTATCCATTATCCATTATCCATTAATAAAAGTGCATTCAGGGAAACCAAGACAACAGAACATTTCTCACTCTCAGGATTGGTCATGGCCCCTATGGCCTATTTTACCATTATACCCTTATGGACAAAGACGGACATTACGAAAAGAGATAGTCAAAGAGACCATCTGGGTTTTTGACCAACTTCAGGGTATCTTCTATGTTACTGTACCAATTCGGATGACAGTGATAAGAATGATCGGAGGCGGTTTGTTTGTTTACGCCCCAGTAGCACCAACACGGGAATGCATACGCCTTCTTAATGAATTGGTCGAAAAATATGGAGAAGTACGCTACATTATTTTACCTACTATTTCTGGCTTAGAACATAAAGTATATGTGGGACCCTTTGCGAGAAAATTTCCCACGGCGGAAGTTTTTGTTACGCCCAACCAATGGAGTTTTCCGATAAATCTACCTCTGAGTTGGTTGGGTTTACCGAAAAAACGCACCCATCTACTTCCTGCCAACAGTAGTGATACACCTTTTGCAGCAGAATTTGACTATGCGACTCTCGGCCCCCTTGATATTGGTTTGAGACCTTTTGCGGAAGTAGTATTTTGCCATATTCCATCTCAAACTTTATTAGTAACAGATACAGTTTTGTCTGTACCCACCGAACCACCAGAAATTTTGAATTTTGACCCCTATCCATTGTTGTTTCACGCCAAAGATGATGTTTCTGATGTAGTAGAAGATAATCCCGTCAATAGATGTATAGGGTGGCAAAAAATATGTTTGTTTGCATTATATTTTCAAGTGGATGCTTTAGATGTAGTATCTACTAGAGAGGTGTTTCAAAATGTTTTGAAAGCACCAGACCGCTCAAAGCGTGCATACTTTGGTCTTTTACCGTGGCGTTGGAAGTCTGAATGGCAGGGTTCTTTTACACAATTACGACAGGATGGGCGGTTGTTAGTAGCGCCTATATTGCAAACCCTGATTTTGAATCGCGATCCAAAACAGGTGATGGAGTGGGTTGAGAAAGTGGCAAGTTGGAATTTTCGGCAGATTATTCCTTGTCATTTTGATGCACCTATTCAAGCAAGTGGGTATGAGTTTAGGCAAGCGTTTAGTTTTTTAGAAAAGGATAGTGACGGGTATTTACCAGAGACAGATTTACAGTTTTTGAGAGAATTAGATGATAAGCTTAAAAAAATAGGGGCTTTACGTTAAAGCTGAAGAGCATTTTCTTATTTTCCCTATATATAAAATGTATACCAAAGAACCATTTTCTTGAAGAGGTTAACATGGATATTGTTCGTTTAATTTGTGCGATTTTTTTACCACCACTTGGCGTATTTCTACAAGTAGGTTTTGGTGGTCAATTTTGGTTGAATATTCTTTTGACTTTTCTGGGTTATATTCCAGGAATTGTTCACGCTGTTTGGATTATTGCTAAAAGATAAATAGTTATGATTTTTAGGTGGTAATATCCAGGTATTTATGCCACAATTACCACCTGATATCATGTCCGGATAATCAGCGATCAAAAAACCTTCTCCCTTCCCAGGTCCGAATTTTAACTAATGACTGATTTAGAAAGAAGATTAGGAGGCGATCGCTTTCTCAAAAACTTCTCTACATTTTCTTATTTCACTTTCACTCGTGCGAGGGTGATTAACTGTTGAATAAAAATTGTAGAAAGTAGTTGCTATTTGTAGAAAAGTGTTTTAATATTAAACAGGTAACTAAAGCTTAGGAAATAATTCAGGTGAATGCGACTTGTTGACAGACATATGATTAACCGAACACATATCTATTGGCAGGTGTGTGATGAGTTA
The DNA here is from genome assembly GCF_983059655.1 of Okeania sp. Classification (NCBI taxonomy): domain Bacteria; kingdom Bacillati; phylum Cyanobacteriota; class Cyanophyceae; order Oscillatoriales; family Microcoleaceae; genus Okeania; species Okeania sp. Next base: position 867 of record NZ_CEZPJD010000195.1, on the reverse strand, counting down.
GCCTTTAAATCAAAAAACTTGTACAACCTGGCTAACTATTATTGTCGTCAGCATTTTTTCACTTTTCTCAAAAAGTCTAGATTTAACCAAGCTATATCACGCCACCAAAGATAGCGATGCCTATAGAGCATTACCAACTAAGGTATCAAAACAAATAATAAAATGCTTGGTTGCAACTTGGCGTGGTTATTTTCAGGCAATAGGAGAATGGTCAAAACATCCACAAAAGTTTTTAGCTAAACCCAAAATACCAAAGTATAAGAATAAAACTCAAGGTAGGAATGTAGTTATATATTCATGCATAGTCTGTATATAAAGCACCACTAAAGGACGGTATTTGTCACTTATCTATGAGTGATATCAAAATACCTGTAGTGGTTGAGTCTGTAGTTGAAGTGAGGATAGTACCTGCAACTGGCTGCTATGTAATTGAAGTTGTGTATGAAAAAACTGAACAACCACGGATAGAGTCAAAATATGTAGCAGGAATAGATTTAGGGATTGACAGATTAGTAGCTCTATCTACAAATAAGCCTGGTGTCAAACCACTGCTGATTAACGGGAAGCCACTAAAAAGCGTCAATCAATTATATAACAAGCGTAAAGCTAAATACCAAAGTCATCTCAAAGGCAACAGAAAAACTAGCCGTAAGATTGAGGCGTTAACCTATCACCGAAATCGTTTTGTGGATAATTATTTGCATAACACCAGTTTCTTAGTGGTTGAGTATTTAACCACAAATAATATTGGTACTGTAGTCATTGGAAAAAATGATAATTGGAAACAAGGTGCAAATATCGGCAAAAAAAACAACCAAAATTTTACTCAAATACCTCACGCTAAGTTAATTCAACAGATAACTTATA
>NZ_CEZPJD010000194.1:8284-11340 GCF_983059655.1 Okeania sp. | reverse complement strand
TGGCTATTGATAGTCAGGAAAAGTTAGTGGTATTGGAGTTAAAAAATGTTGAGGATAGGGGAATTGTTCAACAGTTGACTCGTTATTATGATGCTTTGTTAGATGAGAAGCCTTTTAGTGACAAAGTTGATTATCGGCAACCTGTGAGATTAGTAGCAATTACTCCTAGTTTTCATCGGGATAATTTTACAGATAGAAAATATCACACTCTTGATTTTCAATTTTTGGAATTTTCTGTTATTCAAGATGGGGATAACTTTTATTTTTGTTTAAAAGATATTGATAATGGGGAGATTTCAAAGGCAATTATTCCCTATCAGGAGCTAGAAAATGATTTAGATTTACCTAGCCCACCAACAGCCCTTTTGAAAGTTGTAAATAATTTGGATTCTCAACAGCAGGAAGAGGTATTTAGGGTTAGACGGAAAATTTTGGGGTTTGACAGTAGGATGCAGGAATTTTCTTCTGCTGGAAGTATTAAATATGGAATTGGTAGTGGGAAAAGTAGTAAATCTTGTGCTGAATTTTTCTTGGATAAAGGCGAATTAATAATATTTCTCTGGATACCATATAAGGGTGGTGAAAGTTCGAGAATTGGCAGAGCTAGAATTTGGACAGATTGGCAAGATAAAGCTTTAATTGAAGGTTATGTATCTAGTGGAGTAGGAACAGAAATAAATCGGCATAAAAGGGGTATGCAAAAATTAATAGAAGCGATTGAAATAGGGAAAGGCGTTTTTCTTTTTACTATCGGTCGTGACTCTTATGGTCGTGGATATTACCTTTCGTTACCGACAAACGACAAAATGGGAGAAAAATATGTTAAGGAAATCAGGAGAATTATGAAGTATCCCAAAAATCTAAAACCTCTCATCTGTGAAGATATAGAGCTATTTAAGCATTATAAAAAACTATGGGAAGCAAGAATAGGGAAAGAATTAAAAACAGAAGTTTTAGATTGTTATAAATCTCTAGACTCATTAATTGATTTAGCACTAGAAAAATGGCGTTCAAAACTTTAAATATAATTTATATAAAGTTCTATTTATCTTTTTCTTCATGGGTTTAATATTCCACAGTCTACAGGGTTTTTACAATATGGTGAGGATTTGTAGAAGCGGAGGGGATACTTAAAAGTTGTCCTATCCACTTTTTTCTTCTTCCTTATTCAATATTTGCTATCAAATCTCTGTAATACCAAGCGTAAAAAAAGAATGTTACAAATAATAAGCAGTATTAAAATAATTTTTAGGAAATATCTATTGGAAAAAAAAGATAAATTACTACATAAAAAATGGTATTAAATCTATTCCCATGCGACTCCTGACTCCTGTCTCCTGACTCCTAAGCAGTAACCTAAATATTTATAGCAAAGATTTATCAAGCTGGTATAACACTACTAAAAAATTAAATTATTGACAAAAAAATTAAGTCTCAAGCCTTCCCCCTTGAAGGAGATAAAAAAGAAAATTCTGCATCTTAAAAATTTCCTTATTGCAGGAGGTACTGATAACTGATAACTGATAACTGATAACTGAATTGGCTGACGATAAAAAAATTTGATACAATGTACCTAAAATTTAGCTAATATACATAAAAATGACTCAGCCAATATTATCAATTGTAGTACCCACAAGAGAAGGTCTTCCTGAATATTGGATCGAAACTCTTTTAAAAATAAATGGAGATGTAGAATTAATTTTAGCTCACCCCCCAGGAATGAAAAAACTGCCAATTAGTGACCCCCGAATGCAACAAATAAATAGTTCATTTAGGGGAGAAATAATTCAAAGAATGACTGGGTTAACAAACGCTTCAGGAAAATATATTTTAACAGTAAATTGTGATGAAATTCTCAATCCAGACATTGTAGAAATAACCAAAAAATATTTTACAAGGTTTCCAGATAGTTGGGTTTTAAGACTTAATAGAAAAGAAGTAAAATACGGTGATGAGGCTAGTTTAAAATCTCCATGGGAATCAATATTTAATATTGATGAAATGAATACTTGTGGTGTAAGGACGGGAGACCAAAGTTTACAAAATCAACCAAATTATATGGTGGAAATACCCATAGCTCCTTTGCATAATAAATTTAATCCCTTGTGTCTGTTAGGAAAAAGAAAAGATCATCAAGGATGGCATACAGAAAACTTTGATAAAAAGGTATGGAAAAATGAAATAGTACAAGCAACTTTGGCAGATATTAGAGATGCAATGATTTTGTCAGGACCGTTTAAATATTTTCCTTTTTGGTGTTTAGATAGATTATTAGGACTTTCTATTCAAGCAAAGTATTATGAACAAGGAAAAATTATCGGTCATAAATTGCCTAAACCAGAACAAATTAGAATTGAAGATAATCCTCCTGAATATAAAAGAAGTAAAAGATTTTATGTATTTGCCGAACTTTTATTACTGAAAAATAATCCTCAATATGGCTATCTCTGGAATCTAATTTTAGCTCAATTAACAGAGATTCCTGTGAGGGCAGTTTCTTCTATAAATCGGCGTTTTTCTGAGAAGAAAATGCAGAAAATTACTAATGGTTGAAGAAGGAAGAAGTGGATGGGGACAGTCTTCGACAAGCCCCTCCGCGTCTACAAACCCCAACCAATTGTCAGCACCGTATAGACAGTGGGGTATTAAACCCAAAAGAAAAAGATGTTGAAGAAGGAAGAAGGAAGAAGGAGGCTTGACATAAGAAATATGCTCTTTTCTCTTGATCGATTAGACATGGCTCCGAAACTTCGCCATCTCTCGAACGCTTTTGATCGGTAAAGGCAGAGAGCAAGAAGCAGAAGGCAGAAGGGAATTCTGACTCCTGGCCTCTGCCCTTAGCTCCTGCTGCCTTCGTTTATCTCCTTAAAAGGGGAGGCTTTAGACTAGAATTTTTAGGTAATTAGTAAAAAGTTGCTAGGATATATTAATTTTTTTACTATCTTCAAAAGTTTTGTCATATAACAAGTAACTACCATTTGCAAACTGCTAATTCCCAATTAATAATTACTAAAATTTAACCGGAAGCGAGGGAAGAGAATTTGTAGCTAAATTCA
>NZ_CEZPJD010000194.1:0-8184 GCF_983059655.1 Okeania sp. | reverse complement strand
CTGGCAGAAATTGATTTTCTGGCGCTACACCTAAAAATTGCTACAGAGTTAGAAGCATTAGCAAAACTGAAGGTACGTTTTTCCCGCGATACATTAAATATTGGGGTAGTAGGGCGTGCTAGACAGGGAAAAAGTCGACTTTTGCAAAGTTTAACGGGGTTGACGGCAACAGAAATTCCCGATGGCGATCGCCAACATTGTACGGGTGTTCGTAGCACTATCCGCCACAACCCTAATGTTACGACTTTCGGTGAGGTTTATTTTCATTCGGAGCGATCGTTTATTGATGATGTTATTTCGCCCTATTATGAAAAGCTACATCTGGGTGTTAAACCTAATAGTTTAGTTGAGTTTGCTTCTAAACCTTTGTCACCGTTACCGGAAAATTTGCCTGGATATGCGGAGCCGGGTGCGATGTACGAACATTTGACTCGATATCATACTAATCTTGATAAATATGTGGGTTTATTAAATGCTCCACCCAAGCGTATTTCTAGTAATGAAATTCGGGAATATGTGGCTCAAGATACTGCCGACGGCCAGCGCATATTTTTCAATTATTTAGCAGTAAAAGAAGTGAAAATAACTTGTCCCTTTCCTAATAATGAAGTTGGGCAAATTGCTTTAGTTGATATGCCGGGATTAGGCGATACTGGAGTAGGGGATGAAGAACGATTAATTAAGACATTAAGTCAAGATATTGATGCTGTTTTATTTGTGAGAATGCCTAGCGCTAAAGGTGACTATTGGGCAGATGTTGATGTACGACTTTATGACACAGCTAGGGCAGCAATTATAGATTTGCCTTTAGATTTATGGTCGTTTATGATTCTCAATCAAACTAATGCTAATTCTGCTAATGGTGATAATTTGAATAATTGTCAAGATTTGGCTGGCGACCTGAGCAAAAAACATCTGAATTTAGTAGATTGTATTATTGCTAATTGTGCGGATGTAGAAGCAGCTAATATGAAAATTTTAGATACTGTTTTAAATTATTTGGCTGCTAAAATTCAGAGTTTAGACAGACAATATGCCTCCTCTTGTCAGGAGCGAATAATAGAGCTACAAAACACCGTAAATACAGAGATAGAAAAAGCACGTCAAGCTTTAGCAAGTCCTACTGCAAATCAAAATGAAATGGGAGTATTTTTGCCTCTATACAATCAGTTTATTAGTAATTTATCAGTGGGTCTAATGGAATTACTAGATAATTTTAAACAGCAACGTTATTTAGTAGATGAAGATTTTTTTCAACCACAAGTAGAAGTGGCAATTCAAGCTTGTAAAGAAGATGCAGGAATTCCTGATTTGCAAGAAATTAAAGTTAGACATCGGGAAAAGGGTTCTTGGGAAATTGTTTATGCAGAATATTTGCATAAAATTAGGACTCATTTAACTAGACATTTTAATTCTCTCGATAATGGCTTAAAACAATTAATTGATGAAGCGAAGTCACAGATAACTAAAGTATTAACAACTCAAGGAAGTTTAGGAGGTTTAACTACTGCGAGGGGAACTGAATTTTTGCACGTTATTGCCGATAAAAAAGTATCTGACGAGCAAATTAATTTACGCAGAGCTTTCCAAAATTTATGGAATTTTGAAATGTCTTATGAAGTGAATTTTCATTACCGGATTAGACAACACTTAGATGACCTAACTCCTGACGATACATCCCTCCGATTATCTGCTAAACCCACTGCTGAAGAAGTGCTAGAAAATTTAGCACAATTGCACCAAGAAACAGTTTATAAATGTCAAGAAGCCCTAGCAGATTTATCATCAGAACCGAAATTAGCCGTATTTGCAGCAGTAGAAGAATTTGTCGATCAAATATTACGAGGAGAAGAAATAAAAAATGAATGGCCTGTGTTTTTATATGAAGTGCGATCGCAAGTTTGGCCTACTTATTTTAAACCCATGGGAGAAGGTTCAAATTCACTTAAAGAATGGCAAAAATTAGTAGAGAGAGTTGCTCTAGCTAATCAATTAGAATCTCTACAATTTTTACATTAAGGGAATAGAGAACAGTCATTTCAGTTATCAGTTATCAGTTATCAGTTATCAGCACCTCCTATAAAAGCCAGAGGCTTGAAATACTGAACTGAATATTTTCTTGGTCACCTTAATTTTATACACGCTCCGATGCTCCAGACATGATATTAATTGTGCGATTGGAGTAGCTCTAAATACTGAAGACTAAACAGGATGTACTGCCTAATTTACAGCATATTCTATCTTGGTGAGGTACATCTATAGCAGGTAAGATGCCCGCACTACAAACATCAAATGGTTAGTATCTGTACTTCATATTAAGAGCAAATCTGCTGTAACTTTTTGAACTATAGTCATATCAAATTCCGGGGAATTGGACAGAAAAAAATTATCCAATAGGTCATAACTACCCCCATCTTTGTAATTCTCTATTCTCCTTACTTAACCAATCTATAACTGTTTAACCAGAAAGGAATTATTATTACTATGAATGAACTAAAAATCACACTTCTAGGTCCTAGTGCCGTTGGTAAAACTAGCCTATTAACTTCAATGTACGAACAATTTAAAAGAATAAGTTTTCAGGCTAACCTCCAACTAATTCCAGAAGCAGAAAGTCACGCTATTCTCAAAAAACGTTTGAAAGAATTAAAAAGTCTCACAGAAACTTTTAAAGTTCAACCAGGAGCAGGTATTTCCGGTTCTTCAGAAGTTCGTTCTTTTGTTTTTGACTTAGCTGAACCGGAGAAAAAGCCATTTTTAAGACTGAACTTTTATGACTATCCAGGAGGTTATATTTCTGATAAAGCTAGTCCTAACGAGAGGAGATTTGTCAGACAATTAATGAATGATGCTGCTGCAGTTGTAATTGCTATTGATACGCCAGCATTAATGATGTCTAAGGGCAAGTTTAATGAATATGTAAATAAACCAAAGCAAATTACGGCAATGTTCAAAGAGGCTTATAAAGATATTAGAGAACCCCGGTTAGTAATATTTGCTCCAGTAAAATGTGAGATGGAAATGAATAAAGGAGAGAGAGCAGCCAAACAATTATTAGAAAGAATTAAAAAAGAATATGCTGACTTGCTTAATTTTTTATCCTCTCCACCATTAAATTCTCAAGTTGCCATTGCCATTACTCCAGTACAAACTTTGGGTAGTGTAATTTGTACAACTATTGAAGAACCAAGAAATAATTATTTACCAACCTTTGGATTTAGAAAAATTAGTCGCAATGCTGAATATAATCCCGTAGATAATGACCAACCTTTACGTTACTTATTACGGTTTTTGTTGAAAATGCATCATGAAGGGCGTACCCCTAAATTTTTACAAGCTGTTGTTAGTTGGATTGGTTTAGATGCTCATATTAAAAATGCTCTGACTCAGTTTTCTAAGGGTTGTAAAAATACTGGAGGCTTTGCAGTACTTCAGGGTAGAGATTTATTGTGATTTATGATATTGGCATTTATAAATAGTAAAATTTTTCACAGCAATTCTAAGTAAGCAAAAAATCTCAAATACCTCAATTTAAGTTACTGGGGAGGACATCGCCTCGCCCAATTTCTTTATTGTGTAGAAAATCACAATCCTGGGGGTGAATCTACCTTAGTGTATGGTTTTCGGGTAGCTCAATACTTTCGTCAAGATTATCCACAATATTTTCAACTTTTGCTGGAAACTCCCGTACAATTTTGGTTAGTAGACAAAAATCATCACTATCGGTTTTGCAATACCGCAAGGATATTAGAATGTGATCGAGAGGGAAACTTGACTACAGTGCGTTTTAGTAAAAGAAACTGTAGACCTCATTTACCCTTTGAACAATTAGAAGATTTCTATCAAGCGTATCATGCTTTTTTCTGCTATCTGAAAAAACCAGATTATCAATATCAGTTTCAATTGAAATCGCATAACTGTCTACTATTCCAAAATTTTAGAGTCTTGCATGGGAGAACAGGTTTTGATACAGCACTAGGAAATAGAAAGCTCAACTCAGGATATGTTGATTGGAACTTTTTTGTAGGAAGAAGAAATTTTCAACACCAAGAATTTTAATTATAGGATCGCCTAAAATGAAAATTGCCTACATTAAACCTAGTTTTCCGAATGAAAAAAGAGTCGGTTTATTACCACAACATTTATCCTATTGTAGTCCAGAAGATGAACGCAGATTTGAACAAGGTTATGGGGAAAGTTTAGATATTCCAGATGCAGCTTATGGAGATCGAAAATTTACCAATTAATGAAGAATATTTTTTCATTACAGAAAATGGGCAAGAGCGTCGGTTAAAACTCCATAATTATGCAGAAGTTTATAGCATTCCAGGACTCTATAACTATCTAGCTTTAGAGAAACTCCAGTATCGATCGCCTGAAGTTATGGCTACTCTACTCACTGAAAATTTACAAAATAATGGTGAATCTATCAAAGATTTGAAACTATTAGAGTTAGGAGCAGGAAGCGGGTTATTTGGTAAAGCAGTTGCCAAAATGGGAGTAACATCTATTATTGGTATTGATATTGTTCCCGAAGCTGCTGAAGCGACTCGAAGAGATACTCCCGGAGTATATGAAAATTACTTTGTGGAAGATTTGACTCAATTATCAAAATCAACCAGCGATTTTCTAAAGGAGAAAAAATTTAATGGTTTTGTTTGTTGTTCTGCTTTGAGTGAAGGTCATATTCCTGTAAAAGCTTTTGCAACAGGAATGAACTTAATTAAAAATCAAGGTTTGGTATTATTCAATGTGGCAAAAACCAGTTATGAATGTGAGAATAATTGTCCGGAATTTGTCAATTTTTACCGTCAGGCAGTGGAAAAAGATTACTTAAAAATACATTCCACAAAATCATATCTCCATCGTCGTTTTTTTAACGGTAAACCTCTAGAATATGTGGCAATTTTAGCCAAAAATAAAACAGATATTCCTTTCAAGAATTTATAATTTAGAATTACCTCTTCTTTTCAACGTGAGGATTGACTCAAAGGAAAAATTTTATTGATTATCCCCTTAAAAGGGGGAGGCTTTAAACCACAATATTTAGGTAATATAATCTTCGGTTGAATACTTATAAGTAAGGAAGAGTCAGAATTAAGAAGGGAAGAAATAGGAGGAAAAAGAGAAAGTTTTTTAAGGCTAATTATCCGGACATAATATAATTTAAAACATAAAATCAATGGATGTAGAACTTTTAAAATCAATTTTTGAGAAGAGATTTGCCATTCCTGATAATTATCGGGTTGCGGAATTAACCCCCCAACTAATGAAGAATTTAGGAGTAGTCAGATCGGATTTGCGGGATTACAGCTATATGACTTTGAGTGCATGGATTTGGGGATGGTACGACCGCACCTACTATAGTGACCCAGAACTACTGGAACTGGCAGAACAGGCTAAACTTAATATCAAAATTGGTCTCGGTGAAGCAGAAAGTGATGGAGTATTTTTGCGGAGTTATTCTATATTACTTTTAAATGACTTAACCGACTTCCATCGCCATCATCCTTACCTAAAAGAATCAGAAATTCGTAGTCGCATGGAACTATACCTAACTTATCTAGAAAAAGAGCAAGATTTAAGAGGATATGTTTCTCCAGAAAAAGGATGGTCTCACGGAATTGCTCATGTTGCTGATGCTTTAGGTCTTCTCAGTTTAAATTCCTATCTCAACGATTCAGATTTGATGAAATTGTTAAAAGCGATCGCGACCAAACTTCGCCAACCAGTACCATCAGTTTATATTCATTCTGAAGAGGAGAGGTTAGCTAGAGCGACTGTCAAAATTTGCCAACAGAATACACTTAGCATTGAGCAAATAAATTCTTGGTTGGATATCTTGATTGAAACCGAGCGCCGTCCATCAGGTCCTTTGATTTGGGATAACTTTGAACAGTATCCTTGGCGAAAAATACTGACAAGTCCGACAGAACAATTATGTGCTTATCGAAATATCCAAAATTTTCTGCGCTCTCTCTATTTTCAGTGGGAGATGGCAGAAAGTACCATAGAGAAGCAACATTCAGTTCAACAACTAATTTATCAAGCTTTACAATTTATAGAAACAGGTTTTTGCAATAGCGATCGAGGTTTCTTTCTCAATACTTAAAAAAATGAAATTGTTTCAAGCTAAAAAAAATAATAAGGGGCTACTTTTATTGGGAGAATAAAAAGTAGAAAAGTAGTACGCATTTCATAGTAAATATTGATTTATTTGGCATTAGTTAATTTTTTTATTTCTAAATAGTGTCAAATTTAAAACAGGAGATTTATATGGAAATATATATTGAAAGTAGAGGCTTTTCTCAAGATGATGATTATCGTTGGCTAAAGGTTACTGAAGAAAGTCAAGCTAGAATAGATAAACAAGATTTACCTACTATTATTCAAGAAGCAAATAAACTAATTCATAGTGAGTCTGCTTCTGTAGTTTTGAGTCGAAAAAATAATACCTTACTGTGTTTATTAACAGGTATTGAACCTAAAAAACGAGTAGATTTTGCCGATCGCCAGATTCGGATTTCTATAGCTTGGGTAATCTCAGATTCTCCAGACAATGAAAGAATTTTACGAATGTTAGCTGCTGCGGCTTTAAATACAGAAGAAAGACAACATTTCACAGTAGAAATTAGTCAAGCTGTAAGTTTAGGAGGAGAGCTGGGTTTTCAAGTTGATTTTCAGCATATACAACAATTAACTAATACTGAACAAGCTAAAAAATTACTCCAAGATAAGTTGCCAAATACAACTAACAAAATTGCTGAAACTTCGCTCCAACGTCAACAGGAATTAGCTTTGGAATTAACAGAATATCGCTTGCCAACTCAACAAGGTTTAATTGTAGTTGTAACGGGAATAAAAAAAGAGCAAACTTTAATTGATGCTGATATTTGGCGTGGTTTATCTAGTTTAGTCTTATCTTCAGATTGGCAAATCGTTCATCGTACCTTGCCAGACAGAAATCTTGCCCATAAATTATCAAAATACTTCAATAACTTGATGATTATTATTGGAGTTATTAGTGCAGTATCTTTATTAGCAAAGACTTTAAAATTTTTATAATTTAACTATTCATCTCCTTCAAAATATGAGGTAGGGAGAAAGAATTGATGAATAATACCAATTTAAAATAAAAAAAGAATGTTACGAATAGTAGGAGGAATAAAAACACTTTAGACGATGCCAGTCGCACCTGGTAGCGCACCAAGAGAAAAGAATGATTTACGGCCTAAAAAATGGTATTGAAGCCATTCATTCTGACTCCTGACTCCTAATACGATTCTTCTGACTACTTCTTCTATAATTCCCATTCCTCCTAACTTCACCGATTCACCGATTCTGGCTTCTACCCCTATAACTCATACTTTTTCAGCAAACCCTAGCTATTTGTAGCAAAAATTTATCAATTTAGTATAAGACTGCAATAATTGATTTGATTTTTGATTATTGGAGAAGTCTATTAAAAATAGTTCTATACAGCCCATCTCCCCCTCTATTTCTATATAGAACCCATTTGGTATCTATTAGACATCTCCAGAAAAGAGGGAGTAGGCAGCTTTGCTGTAGGCAGTAGGAAGAAATAATTGATAATTTATGTGTGAGAATTGATTTGATTTTTGATTTTTACCGAAAAATTGTGGGTATGTGCCTCCCCTTTTAAGGGGATAAAAAAAGAATATATTCCTTATTTCAAGCCTCTTGCTTGACCTTTGTCATGCTCCGCAAACAGCCTTAGGTACTGATAACTGATAACTGATAACTGATAACTGAAATGACCAGATGTCTATTTAAGAAGTTACAAGTTCAATACCCATCTCAGCTTTATGATTCTGGCAGTCATTTTTCATGATTTTTTGGTCTCTTGAACCCTTATAGTTGTTAGGCTCCTGAAAATGGCTTTCCTAAAGCTTTTCTATTTCAATAAAAGATACGCTTAGGGGTTTTATAAATCCTAAATAAGCTACATATAGCAATCCTAAATAGGTTGCGACAAATCAAAAAGTAGATAAAAAAACTGAAACTCTTACCTGTTCCCTATTCCCTGTTCCCTCTCTTGGTGCGCGTTCCCTTGCGTCTGTCGCCGACGCGGGGTCGCACCGCTGTTCCCTAAAAAGCAGTAAGATTTTTGACCAGAAAATTGGGTTTCAAGCCTCGCCCTTCTAGGGCGACTTTTTAGTTGAT
>NZ_CEZPJD010000193.1:0-11346 GCF_983059655.1 Okeania sp. | reverse complement strand
AAGAATCCATTAGCTGCTAAAAGTCCCCCAAAGTTGGGGGATGCGCGGGGGCTTTTTCTAAATTCAACATTCATAGCTTTCTCTTGAAAATTTTGAAGACTTTTTCCCGACTAAATGTTTCAGTATTTTCACCTTCTTTAATAGCTTTTTTCATTAAAATATCTTCTAATAACTCTGCTAAAAATTCATAAAATTCCTCTTTTTGTTCTTGCAGTAACTAAATAATCGCAACTTTCTACAACTCTTTCAATTTTGTTTCATTTATAGTAATTTCAGCCATATTTTTTTTGATAATTCTTTACAGCAATTATAACAATAATAGTAATTACAGCAGATTTAATGATAAGATATAAACAATTAATTTAACTGAAGAAAAACATGATTAATCAACGCAAAGATTATCAAAAAATGACTCCTGAAGAATATCTAGAATGGGAAGCTAAACAAGAATTTCGCCATGAATATATAGATGGAGAAATTTTACCTATGACAAGAGAAAATATTCCTTATAATAATATTGTTCTCAATTTATGTAGTACTTTATATCCCTCTGTTCATCAAAAAAGTTGTCGAATTAATCTGTTGGAGGTGAAAGTTAAGGATGGTAAAAATAGTCGTTATTTTTATCCTGATTTAGTTATTACTTGCAATGCTGAGGATTTAAAATCTCATGACTTTATCGAACATCCTACAGTAATTATTGAAATTCTTTCCCCCAGTACAGAAAAATACGATCGCGGCGATAAGTTTAAATATTATCGTCAATTTCCCAGTTTGCAAGAATATGTTTTAGTAGACTCAAAATCAATGTCTGTAGAAATTTATCAACGTGGCGAGGGAAAAATTTGGCATTATTCTGCATATACAGAAGGAGAGTCAATTACATTATCTAGTATTGAATTTACTTCTGCTATTGAAGTTTTATATGAAGGAGTTAACTTTGAAACTGATACTACCGAGCAACAATAAACGTGGTGCTGCATATCATGGTAGTGCATTGGAATTATTTTGATTATGAGAAATAGCAGTGGGAGCATCTTGCTCCCTGATAACTGAAATGGTAATTTCTCGGCTTCAGCACTTTTATTCAGATTAAGCTAACCTTAAATAATATCCTAAAACACCTCTATTAATCGGGGCAGAATTAAAAAGCTAACCTAGTGCAGGATGGCGGAAATAACTGCTTACAAAATCCAAAAACAATTACAAATCAATACTTTTGAGGGCGTTAGCGGCAGCTCTGCGCTAGCCAATGGCATTTGCTTCGCATAACTATCGTTAACGCCCCTACGACTTTTGACTTGTGCATAGTGGCACTAGCTTTCAATTCTCAGTTGTAGACTTGACTTTAAATCTGAACTATATGGAGCGCAGTATCTCAAAATCTTTATTCTTCCTACAAAGACTGGAACCCAAAATTTCAGTCATGGATCGCTACATCATTACAGAATTAATTGGGCCATTTCTCTTTGGTGTAGGATTATTTTCATCTATCGGGGTAACAGTAGGGGCAATGTTTGAGTTGGTCCGAAAAGTTACAGAATCTGGACTACCTATTTCTATTGCCCTTCAGGTATTTCTATTAAAAATGCCAGAATTTATTGGCCTGGCATTCCCGATGGCAATGGTGTTATCTACCCTCATGGTTTACAGTCAGATGTCTAGCAATAGTGAGGTAGTTGCTATCCGTAGTTGTGGCATTAGCGTCTATCGAATGGTGATACCTACAGTCATATTCAGTCTGACGGTAACTGGTTTAACTTTTGCCCTCAATGAGGTAATTGTACCCAATGCTAATTATCAAGCATCTCTGACTTTAGAGAGAACTTTGGACCGAGAAGATCCTCCTTTTCGGGAAAAAAATATTATCTATCCAGAATTTGGCAAAGTTGAGCGGCCAGACGGAAGCAAGGAAGATACCTTGACTCGTTTATTCTATGCCGAAAAGTTTGATGGTAAGTATATGAAGGGAGTAACTATTATAGATCGTTCCCAATATGGGGTTGACCAAATTGTGTCCTCTGAGTCAGCAACCTGGAATCCAGCAGAAAATATTTGGGACTTGTTTAATGGGACTATTTATATAGTATCTCCAGATGGCTCCTACCGTAATATTGTTAAGTTTGACCATCAAGAATTAAAGCTTTCTACGGCCCCTTTAGATTTAGCAGGTAAGAGACGTACTTACCAACAGATGAATATTCCTCAATCTTATGAATATTTGGAGTTAATGCGACTGAGTGGAAATCATCGGAAAATTGTTAAAACTCAGGTCAGAATTCAACAAAAGTTTGCCGTACCATTTGTTTGTTTAGTTTTGGGTTTAGTAGGAGCAGCTTTAGGAATTAGATCTCAGAGAAATGCAAATAGAGGTACTAGCTTTGGTATTAGTGTGATAATTATTTTCGGCTACTATTTACTTTCTTTTCTGACAGGAGCAATGGGGCAAAAAGAGGTTTTGACTCCTTTTTTGGCTGGATGGCTACCAAATTTTCTAGGTCTTGGAGTAGCTGTATTATTGTTAGTAAGAGCCTCTCGTTAATCAAGTCAAAATTCAAAAGTCAAAATTCAAAAGTCAAAATTCAAAAATGAAGTCAAAATTCAAAAGTCAAAATTCAAAAGTTAGAAGTTTAATTATTACTGTATTTTTATGATTTTACTCAAACCAGAAATTTAACTAATAACTGATTAAAAGGTAGGGTTTTAGACACAATTATTTTGAGAGTTCAAAACTAGGGTGTACAAATGTTGAGCAATTGAAGATTAAGGGTAATCCAAGTAACATTTGCCTACCTTTTTATTCTTTGGTACGACTTTTTTCATGTCATTTATTGATAGAAGTAGCACCGAAAGACTCTGCTCTGAAGACTATTATTTATATGAAATAGGTAATCTGAAATATTGTAGCTTTTTGCTAAGACCTGCAAAATATAGGTAGGTCTGTTCAACAATTAATAATTAATAATGAATAATTAGGGTTTGCGCTCAAAAGTCTTATGGGTGAGGGTAGGAGTCAGAATTCAGCAATTCAGCAATTCAGAATAAATGGGAATTACAGAGGATGTAGTTGGAAAAATTTCCCCCTTAATTTCTGCGTCCAAGTCTTGTCAAAATCCTAACTTTTTGAGCATTTTCAACTGAAAACCAGGCACTGCAATTCGACCCTAAAAACCATCAAACCAATATAAGTCAATACTTTGATATTTAATCAGCAAGCCCTAATTACCTCTTCTTAAAAACGGATAGGATTGGTTAAAAGGAAATTTTTTTCTTGATTATCCCCTTAAAAGAGAAGGCTTTAAACCACTATTTTTCGGTAATATGTGAAGATTCACTGCCCCTCCCCAATAATTTAATTTTCCTTTATTACAACCACCTCTTTTTCCTTCTGCTTATAATGCTAAAGTATGAGTTGCTTTTCTAATAAAACCTAGATCCTTTTTTACATAATTAAAATTATTTATCTCGTATTCATGACTTTGAGGGAGTTTTAATGAATATAAACTTGCCAGCTTTTATAGTAAGATTTAATTCTGACTCAATTAGTAAAGCTTTTACCTAAAACTAAAAGTAATAGCTGATTGCTGAAGTGCTGACGGCTGTTTGCTTACCTATAATCAAATATGTCAAATCCTTTAATATCCAAATTAAAAATAACTAGATTTTTATCGATTTTACATAAAAATTTGATAAATCGAAGCTGGATATTCTGGTTTGCTTTAAGTTTAGCTATTGTCTTAATTTATAGTCTTGAATCTCTCAAAGTATCCTTCCAAAGTGAATATTTCATCCAAGATGATGCACGACAACATATATTTTGGATGCGTCGTTTTTTAGATGCAGAATTATTTCCTCAAGATTTCATTGCTGACTATTTTCAATCAGTAGCTCCATAATGAAGTTAAAAGTCAAAAGTCAAAAGTCAAAAATGAAGTCAAAATTCAAAAGTCAAAAGTCAAAAGTTAGAAATGAAGTCAAAATTCAAAAGTTAAAAGTTAAAAGTTAAAAGTTAAAATTCAGAATTTACAATAAATTGGCAGAAATGATTCATACTAAACAACGATTGGCAATCATATCATGTCTTACAACATCGCTAATCTATAATCAAATATGACAAATCCTTTAATATCTAAATTAAAAATAACTAGATTTTTATCAATTTTACATAAAAATTTGATAAATCGAAGCGGGATATTTTGGTTTGGTTTAAGTTTAGCTATTGTCTTAATTTATGGTTTTGAATCTCTCAAAGTATCCTTCCAAAGTGAATATTTCATCCAAGATGATGCACGACAACATATATTTTGGATGCGTCGTTTTTTAGATGCAGAATTATTTCCTCAAGATTTCATTGCTGACTATTTTCAATCAGTAGCTCCCTGGGGATATAAAACTTTTTATTGGCTCATCACATCTTTAGGTATCGACCCCATTTTTTTAGGTAAATTATTACCAATATTTCTTGGATTAATTTCGACAATTTACTGTTTTGGAATAAGTTTACAAATTCTACCTATTCCAGCGGTAGGTTTTTTTAGTTCATTGATTTTAAATCAAACTTTATGGATGGAAGATGACTTAGTTTCTGCTACTCCCAGAGCATTTTTTTCTACACTTTTTTTAGCATTCTTATATTACTTACTCCGAAATTCTTTCTTTCCTGTATTAGTAGCGATCGCTCTCCAAGCAGTTTTTTATCCTCATACTGTTTTACTATCAGTAAGTATCTTAACTATTCGACTATTTTCTTACGATAAAAAACGGTTAAAATTTACTTCAGTCCGCCTAAATTATTGGCTATGGTTAGGAGCAATCATAACTGTTGCAATTATACTTCTACCATACAAATTTTCTGCTACGGAATTCGGGTCAATTATTACTGCTGCGGAAGCTAAATTACAACCAATTTTTAATTATGTTGATGGTAAATATGGTAGAGCATTCTTTTTTCACGAAAATCCTTTGATTTTTTGGCTAATAGGGCCAAGGAGTGGCATCTTATTTTTAGGATTTTTATCTCCACTAGCGATCGCTTCATTATTCTTACCTTTTATACTCGGAAAAAGTCAAAAATTTCCTCTGGCAAAACAAGTTTCTTTTAAGGTAGAAATATTAGTTCAAATTTTACTAGCATCTATTGGATTATTTTTCCTAGCTCATGCTTTTTTATTTCAGCTTCATTTTCCAAATAGATATATTTATCATAGTATGCGAGTAATGATACCAATAGCTGCTGGTATTGCTTTAACAATATGGTTGGATAGTTATTTGAATCAAGTTATTTTTCAGCTAAAAAATGGCTTGACTTTTCCACAAAGAATATATCTCAGTTGCACAGTTTTATTATTAGCGGTCTTAAGTATTATTCCTTTTTCCCAAGACCTAACTATAGATAATCAGTTCTACATTAAAGGCAAAGAAATAGAACTATATGAATATTTACTAGCACAACCGAAAGATATATTAATTGCCTCCATATCTAAAGAATCAGATAATATTCCTACTTTTGCCCAACGTTCTACCTTAGTCGCTCAGGAATATAGTTTGCCTTACCATACAAAATATTATGCTCAGTTTAGTCAAAGAGCAAAGGATTTAATTCAGGCTCAATATACTTCTAACCCAGAAGAGGTTAATAATTTTATTCAGAAGTATGGAATAGATTTTTGGTTGCTCGATCTAACAGCTTATAATCCTAGATATGTAGCCGATAAAGAATTAATTCGTCAGTATAATTTAGCAGATACAATTATTTATCAATTAGAGCAAAATATGATTCCTGCGTTATCCGTTACTATTGAAAATTGTACTGTATTAACAAGTAAGAGAATAGTATTATTACCAACATCATGCATTCAAAATGAGTTGATGAAATTTACTCAAATTAAGTAAGCATTCAGCAGTCAGCTATCAGCTATCAGCTATTAGTTTATTGCCTTAGTAAGGAGAATTCAAAGTTATCTTTGTGCAGCATTCCGCAGAAAAGAAATACGTTCATACATCTGGAAAGCGTACCATGAGAAACAGAAATGCTGTTTGCGGAGCATTCCGTAGGAAATCCTAATAGCTAAATGCTTACCAAATTAAAGCAGGTTTTCGGTTGAATTAAATGAATTGGAATTTTACAGAAAGTAAGTTGTTATATCATGTTCGGTAAAACAGTTTATAAGAAGCCAGAAATTTTTACCCCCAGTTCTAAAAGCTAATAGCTGATAGCTACAAAGATAATAGCTAGTTAAAAAGGATTATTCCAACGTTCGCCATATGCACGATTAAAATTATTATTACGTCTAGAAAAAGGGTTATTAGAAGGATTTGATGGTACGTTTTGGTTTACCTGATTAGGATTAACTCCATAGTTATATTGCTGTTGCTGATTTTGCGGATATCCTTGATTACCATAATAGTTAGGAACTCTTCCATTGTTAACTCCATTTATCCGATTTTGATTATTAGCTAAACTATTAGGCACTCTTGGCAATGGGGGTAAATTTGGATTAGTAGGTTGCCCTTGAAGAGAATTATTATATCCTGGTAAATTTCTGGGATTATTGTTTTGATTTGCCGTACCAGATAAATCTGTATAATAAGGTTTTGGTTGATTAATATTTATCGGTGGTAAAGGTGAATTCAAATTATTGTTTTGTGGAGATTGATAACTGTTGGATGTTGCAATTCCAGGAAAAGGAGAAGGTGTAATATCTCTAGGTTTTATCTCAGTAGGATAGAGGTTAAAATTATTATTTTGAGACTGAGAAATTGAGGATGCTTGAGATTGATTTTGAGACCGCTGGTAATCATCTAAAGCATTCTGTAGAGGATTTGCAGGTTTTTCCTTTTTCTCTTCCTGATTGTTTTCGTCTAATATATTAAGACTGCGTAAAATAGGAGTGGTTAATAATAGAGAATTGTCTAATTGATTTTGAGTAGGAAGATTTTGAATTTTTGTTTTAGGTTGAGGGAGCGTTAATTTTTCTTGAGATTTTGTAGGGTTTTTTTGTGGAGCTAATTCATTTTTACTTTCTTCTTGTAGCTCATTTGGTAAAATTTTATCAGGAACTACTAAAGAATTAAATTGAGAATTTTCAGCATCTTTTAAATCTTCTATTAAAACTGAAGAACTATCAATATTGCTAATAATAGAAATTTCTTCTGGAGATAAATTTTCAGTGATAGTATTTCCACTTGTTACTGAATCATCATCTTCAATAGCCAACCATTCTGGATGAACTGTTAATTCCCAAGCAAATAATAGCACTAAAGAAGCAACACCAATTGGCCCCCAAACTAAGGGTTTCGTCAGATGACTAAATCTGGCTCGAAAGTAGCGTATGGAATTGGGTAATTTTTTGGGAGTAGACATAGGTTTTGTTTTTTTATTAATGGTTTTTCCCTGGCATTAATCTCGTCATAACTAGAAAATTTTATTTGTGAGAAATACACTAGAATTTTTTCAGATATTAGGATTTTTTTTAGGCCAATATAATATTTCGAGCCAATAATAAATTTTGTTTATTTTCTAATAATCGAACTAAAGATCTGGAAAAGTTGCATCAAGTCAGCAACAATAAACAGAGCTACTATTATTTATTTATCGCTCAAAAACTTTTTTTCCAAATCATTAATTACTAAACTTATACCACCTAAATTTTCCCATCATAAATACCTTAAGCAAATACTAATATTATTTGAAGTAACGAGATAAACTGACTTCTGAATCAAAATCGCTGTAGCATGACTTTGATACCCAAATTTATCAAAGAATTGTTATTTGGGTAAGTATATTTTAGCACAACACAAATAAACGTCAAATGAACAAACAGGTTAAATTACTACAGAGTAAAGAAGAGTTAATCGAGCAAGCCTTAGAAATTTGCTTGGCTAAAATGCAAGAGGCCATTTCACAGCGAGGCCAATGTACTATAGCTTTAGCAGGTGGTAATACTCCAAGACCACTTTATGAGTCCATAGCAACTCAAAATCTACCTTGGGATAAAATTCATGTCTTCTGGGGCGATGAACGCTATGTAGATCCTGACCACTCAGATAGTAACCAAAAAATGGCTAGGCAAGCTTGGTTAGACCGAGTGCCTATACCACCAACAAATATTCATGCTATGCCTACAGCAGCTGGAGACCCTGAAGCTGATGCCTCAAGCCATGATGCTCATTTGCGAGAATTTTTTCAGGTATCACCAGGAGATTTTCCTAGTTTTGATTTGATTTTGCTGGGAATGGGCGGTGATGCCCATACAGCTTCCTTATTTCCCCATACAGATGCTTTACAAATCAGCGATCGCCTTGTTACTGTAGGAAATAAAGATGGCCAACCACGATTGACTTTTACAGTTCCACTAATTAATCAGGCTCGTTGCATTATATTTCTAGTTTCTGGTGCAGATAAGCAAGCTGCATTGGATCGAGTATTTGCAGAAAGTGAAGATGAAATGAAATATCCTAGTCGCCTGATTCAGTCTAAAGGAGAACTACATTGGTTACTAACAGGTGTTAATACTTAAGTAGTGATTTGACATACTCTCCGGCCTAAAGGCGCGGAGATTCTCCTGAAACCAGGATTCTTGGTTCAATGAGTCCACTTAAATCAGATACGCAAGCGATACCTAAGCCAGAGATGGTTCTCTCCCCAAGCGTTTGCTCTATTTCAAGAGCCTGTTCCCGTATGCCCTACGGTACAGTTCAAACCTTAAAAAACTTTGGTTCTCTGGTACTTGGTGCTTAAAGCTTTTCCATGCACAAGCATTCCTGTGCAAAACCCCATAACTTTGGTTTTCAAGGTGCTAGTTTGCTACGATTAGTAGCTAGGTTTTTAGAGTGGTTGAATACCTTTGCCACATATATTAAGTATAGCACATGCGTCCCCCTAAAAGGGGGAGGCTTTAAACCCAATTTTTCGGTAACCTCAAAAAAATCTGTAAGAACAAAAAATGTCAGCCCTGCATTGGTTAAGTGTTAGGCTAAGGCAAGGACAGTATTGACATCCTCCCTCGTTATAATCCAGGAGTTTAACGAGAGATTTCCAAACCTTACGATTTAGGTTTACTGCTTGAGTGGCACTTATCTAGATTGTTTCCAACCCCCAACAGTACTCCTATACAGTCAATTTGTTGAACCACGGTCTTTCAACAATTAATAATACAAATTTTTCTTTATTATCCCCTTAAAACCCACATTCTGCACTTCAATTTGTAGCATGAAAATTAGTATAAAATCCGTAGCTTGCTTAAGTATTTATACTATATAAATTATCTTCATTCACCTTGATCGGGAGTCAAATTCTCAGTTAAATATTAAGCATAAATACTTGCGGAATCGTTGACTTCTGTATGACCACTATAATTTTTTCTTAATGCATGACTTTTGACTTATATTTTTATGCTACATTTTGTCGTGCGGAATGTAGGTTAGAATCCCTTTGGCAACAGCCAGAGGAATATCAAATTAGCTATACAATACAATAGAATTAGGATTACTATAGAATCTGAAAGTTAAAAATAAGTATGATTCTTATGTCGGTGTTTCGATCGTCTGGCCGATAACGAGGAGTAGATCAATGATTGTCTGTCCGAATTGCAATCATCAGAATCCTGATGGAGCAACACAATGTGAAGCTTGTTACACTCCCTTACCTGTAACTACGAATTGTCCTAACTGTGGGGCAACAGTTCAAGTTGATGCTGCCTTTTGTGGTCAATGTGGCTTTGATTTGAAAGTTAGTGCTGGTACAGAGGAAGGTCAAGTTTTATCTCAAACCGATCCAGCAGTGATGCCAACCATAGTATCACCAGTATCTGGTACGGATGCAGGTATATCTCCTGAAGGCATACCTGACTTATATTCACCAGATCCATTAGTGACTCCAGAACCTATAGTAGTTTCTGGTACGCCAAACTTAGAAAAATCTAGCAACATTAATACTCCAGTTCCTACTGAGGAACCCCCACAAACTATTAATGCTATTAATACTCCTGTCGTAACTTCTCCATCTCCTACGGTCGGAACTCCAATTCCGGCCAAGACCCAGTTACAAAAACAGTCTGCCAAGTTACTTCATATTAGAACAGATACAGATATTGAATTACCAGTTAATTTATCTGTAATTCACATAGGTAAGCCTAACGACCGAGTACCACCAGATATTGATGTTTCTGGATTTCCTGATTCTGAGGTAGTTTCTCGTAGTCATGCCGATATTAGAGTAGAGGGAGATACTTATTATATTGAAGATATAGGTAGTTCTAATGGTACTTATGTCAATAATACTTCTTTGGCAAGAGGAAATCGACATAAACTGAGACCAGGCGATCGAATATCTTTGGGCAAAGGAGACTTAGTTTCGTTCCTATTTCAAATTTCTTAGCTCAATTTCTAGATTTTAGAGTTATTAAAATCGCCAGCTTTAGGTCTTTCTATAAGTTAAGAAGACACTAAGCTCATTGACATCCTCCCCGGCCTAAAGGAACCTATGCTTTATAAGCAAAATTCTTTACAAAAGTGGATAATGCCTATTCTCAAAAGCTTACAAGCATTTTGTTGGTTTTGCTAATTTGACAAATTGACTAACTTGTGAACTCCTAAAAGTTGTTTTTTTGTCGTTGCGATCGCAACGGCACTAGGAGCTTTCAGCCTCTAAAATATCATTTGATGTTTTTTGTCAAGTTTTATGTTAAGAAAGATGTTTATAAAGCATAGCTAGAGGTATGGGGATTCTTACTGAACCTTAGCTCTTCGGCAGGTTGACGTTTTACTGTCGCATAGCTGCTGCTAACCGCTAACATCGAATACTGCTAACTAATACGTTAAGTCTGACGCTACCCCTCCGCGTCCATTTATAGTTACCGAGGGGCACTCGATAACTCATAGTATTATAACATATCTATAAAAATCAATTAAAAACGATCCAAAAGTCGCCCTAGAAGGGCGAGACTTTAGACCTAATTTTTCAGTAACACTAAAATTTGTTTAATTTATGTTATTTCTAATTTATAGAAAGAATGTCGCACAAAGGACTTTAATTTTACTGCTTCGATATTTCACATTCCGTATTCCCTGTTGCTTAAAAATATAGGATATCTCACAACTAAAGTAAGATTATTATAGTAATTAATTTATACTTCTTTAATTTATATTTTCAACCAAAAATAATACGATTTATTTCTTGACTTCCTTCTTAAATTGTTAAATAAATTTATCAAAATTATGTTCTAGGAGTAAAATTTATGAACAAAATACCAGAAGTAATGAAACATAGTCAACTGTTGAGTAGGTTAGTGCTTGACCAAAAAACAGTTGAAGACCGGGGTCGAATAGAGCAATTGTGCCTTGATA
>NZ_CEZPJD010000192.1:7134-11354 GCF_983059655.1 Okeania sp. | reverse complement strand
AGCTGATAGCTGATAGCTGAGTGCTTTTAATTAATCCAAGTTTTCTCCCAAGACTCCCCACCAACTTCTAAACCACATAAATCACTTCTTGCTTCCAGAATCAACTTTGAATGACTACCACGATTTTCTCTTAACCTCAAAATTAAATGACCGCGCATAGTATCTCGGCACAAAAATATTAATCCCTGTTCAGATGGTGCTCGTAGAGGTGTACCAGATAAGTTTGTCGTCCCATTCAACTCTACTTCAAACTTGTCATTTTTGGCTTGCATTTGCCATTCTCCCCAAGGCTGAATTTGCCAATGTACTTCTGAATTCCACGGTACAAACTCATAAAACTTGCCTTGATAATGAATACCCACCATTGCCACTTCTTCCATCCACCACAATACTCCTCGCTTACCACCACCAGCAGTTAAAGCTAAATCTGATTCGTCATAAAAACTGTTGCAGTTGAACCAAAACCACTTTTTAGGGAAAGCACCACCCCAATTTTTCTCACTATATGCTGGTGCATTGGCAAACTCATACATATTGCCATTCCATTCTATCCATCCAGTGGCAAGACCATGAGCCATTAATATTTGCCATCCAGGCTCAAAAATTGGCAAAAATGATATCCAACCAGCAGTTGATTGTTGTTGTGCATCTGGGTTTCCCCAGCCATAGATAGGTTTTGTTTGATATTGCCAACGACAGTAGTTATTTTTTCCGGGGTCAGAGAGAATTCCTTGATGCCAAATGGCAGTAGCTTGATATCCTTGTTTTATTTGAGCGTCGAATACTTGTGGGTCTAGATAACCAACTGGGCCTGGCAAATCTGTTTGTCCCCAATGACCTAATTCCAGGACTTCTGGTGCTGCCCAAAATTTGTTGACATCTGGGAAGGTGCGACAGAGATATTCGTCATTTGGGCCGAGAATTTGAGCGCCTCCACCGCTGTGGGGCTGGCGACCTATAGGGTCTTCTATAGAGTACATAAAGGCGAAGGTTTGTTTTTCTTCTGGTAGAGTGACTCGGTAATACCAACCTTCAAAAAAACGGCGATCGCTACCATCCCAGTGATAGCCACTATGGGGTGTTTGTTTTGGATATGTTCTCACAACTGCGAATATAATAGACTTCAGAATATTTTATAAAAATATTCGAGATTTTGTAGAACAGTTGCGAATTAGTATCGTAGTAGGGCAGTAGGGGAGTAGGGGAGTGCGGGAGTAGGGGAGTAGAGGATAGTTAGGAGGAAGGGAGAATAGAATTTATAGAGGAGGTAGTCGGATATATATGTTGATCGTGATTTTTCTGTAATCCCCCCTGCCTTTTATACTAACTTTTTGAGGGTTTTGGGCGTGATATCTGGCACTTTTTTCAACCAAAAAGAGGCTTTAACCTTTATCTATCAATGCTTTGATATTTAATCAGCAAACCCTAATTATTAATTATTAATTATTAATTATTAATTGTTGAATTCTTCCTTCTGCTACTGAGGAATAATTTCTGTGACTACGTTACTACGACCACCTTCAATGGTAACTTTTTCATTTTCTAGTTGTCCAACTGCCCGAGGACCTCTGACATTAAATGGCGGGTCAACTTGACGATAAAATACGTTTCCTTGTGCTTCAAAAGTCTGATTTTCAAAGTACCAAGTTAGGCGATCGCTATTTAACTGAGCTTGATTGTTTTGTCCTACACCAACAACGTTTCCTAATAAATTGAAGGTATTTTTTTGAAAATTTCCTTGACCTTGATTAGCTTTCAAGACTATTTTTTCTTCTTGTTCTAATACTGTTATAGGTCCTGGAGAAATAATCAAATTTTGTGGCATATTCCAAGTAACTAACTCACTACTTATTTGTACTTTTGGGTCTGTTTGGAGTAGCTGCACATTTTTCTTGAGAGTAGCTATTTTATTGCCTAAATCATATTCTGATTCATCACCATAAGCACTACCAATAACATTTTTATCTTTGAGTTGTTCGATTTTTATAGGTTGATTAGTAAGCAATTTTTTTTGCTCTATTTCCCAAAATAGTTGTTCTGTTTGTATTTTAAGCACAGGTTCTTTGACCATGGCTACTACTTGACCATAAAACTCTATTTTTTTTTCTTGACTAATAACTTTTGCTTTCTGAGCTGATGCTTGTATTTGTTCGTTACTACCTGTAATATTATTCGTAACAATAATAATTCCTGGTTCTGTCAACCATTCCAGTTGTTGTCCTCTAATAACTACTTTATTTTGAATATCATATACTTCTATTTCATCTATCAGTATAATTTTGTTTCCATCTTGATATACTTCTCCTTGTAAAGCAGTAATTTTATAGGTTACTTTTCCATCTTGAAATAATTCACCTTCAGGTTTTGTAACTCTTATTAATTCTTGATTTTGCAAATATGAAGCTCGTTGAGATTTTACTCGCCACAACATTTGACCTTCTTCTGATGCTTCTTCTAAAGTAACATCATTTAAAGTCAAATCACTCTCTGGTGTCTGAGTAGGAATTGGTTGTTCCGATATATTTTCTTGCACTTGATTTTGTTGATTACAAGCAGTTATTCCTAGAAGTAGAGTTACTAAGATTAATAAAGGTATTGATGAATTCTGGAAATAGGAAAAAGAATTATTTTGTTCGATCATAAAAAGTCTTTCATTAATGGATAATGGATAATGGATAATTGATAATTGATAATTGATAATTGATAATTACCTCTGATTAAAACCGTTACGGAATTGAATATCAGGAAATATTATTTCTTCTCTGGGTCGATTATATGGCGTTTGCTACCGCAAAGCTTTCCTAACGGAATAGCGACCCGGAGGGAACGGAGACCTGCCCTTGACAGAGCAGCTTTCCTAGCAGAAAGCTATCTCAAACGCGGTCCACGTTAACGTTAATTATTCTTATCCTTACTTCTGTTTTACTCCCCCACTCCTCCACTCCCCCACTTCCCCACTCCGCTATTTATGTAGTACTATATCAGTAAAAAAACTCAAGGAAAGTTTTTTAATTATGAGCAAAAAATTTCCTGTTTTTACTAGGATAATGCTCATTTTTTCTAACTTTCCTTGTAGTAAATAATATTCAATTTTTGATTTAACTTACTGCTAAAATCTAGAGGATGTAATTCTCTAGTTATTAATCTATTAACATCAACAAAAACTAACAAAACTTTGAAATTTATTATTGTTCTACAGTGTGGTAATTTTTCTAAATTAAATTAGAACAAGTATTATCTTTCATCATGTTCTTCCATTAAACCTATAGCTGATAAGGGACGATAGGTGTAACCAGGAGACTTAGAAGTTTTTTGAATGTCTTCTTTAATGTTTTCTAGATCTACATAACGGTCAGAAACATTAATTAAACTATCGCTAGTCATAGACCTCAGACTAACTACCTCGACCCTAACACCTCTATAACTAACAGCATCTACAGCATAAGCTAAATCTCCATCTCCACTAACCAATATAGCAGTATCATAAGAGCCGACTAAAGCCATCATATCAACAGCTATTTCTACATCAAGATTAGCTTTTTTAGAACCATCCGGTAGTTGTACTAAATCTTTAGAAATGACACGATAACCATTACGACGCATCCACAGCAAAAATCCTTGCTGTTTTTCATTAGTACGATCTACTCCTGTGTAGAAAAAGGAACGTAGGAGGCGAGAGCCACCAGTAAGACGACAAAGAAGTTTAGTGTAATCGATTTCTATTCCTAATTGCAAAGCAGCATAAAATAGATTAGATCCATCAATAAAAATTGCTACTCTGCCACGATTTTCTAGAACTTGTTCAGGAGTAAATATCTCATGAATTTCTATTTGTTGATGATTCAACATGATTTTTAACCTCAGTTTTTTTATTGAATAAAGAAATTAAATTCTTAATCAGATATAATTTTCAGCACAAAAAATAGACGATGTAATTTGAAAAAAAACGATACTACAATTAGCTTTTTAAGAAACAGTTTCTGCCAGTTCTATTCTTTGAAAAATCGGTTGAGGTTGCCCAAGAATTTGATTTTTTGGTAAATCGCCCCAGCTTGCTTGTTTGACAAAAATTTCTGAACTATTAATTACTGATTTATCGTTAAAGTCATTTGAGAAACCTAGTTGCTGATAGATAGCATTGCTAATATTAGGAATTATTGGCGATAAAAGATAAGACGCTAGTCTAACAGATTCCAACACAGAATATAACACTTCTGCTA
>NZ_CEZPJD010000192.1:0-7034 GCF_983059655.1 Okeania sp. | reverse complement strand
AAAAGATAAGACGCTAGTCTAACAGATTCCAACACAGAATATAACACTTCTGCTAAGGCCTCTAACTGACCCTGCTTATATAGACTCCAAGGAGCAGTTTCGTCTATATATTTATTGCAAGTTCTAACTAAGGCCAGTACCTCTTCACAAACTTGACTAAAAGCTAAAGAAGTATAAGCTTGAATAACTTGTTCACCCAAACCCATACCTATCGACTTAAGTGGGTGAGTAGCTTCTATTTGCTCACCTTGAATGTTTGGAATTTGGCCTTTAAAGTATTTATGAGCCATTTTGAGAGTACGATTTAGCAAATTACCCAAGTCATTGGCTAAGTCAGCGTTTAGGATATTAATAAAGCGGGTTTCACTAAAATCACCATCTACTCCAAATTCTATTTCTTTGAGAAAATAGTAACGAACTGCGTCAGAGCCATACTTTTTTAGTAACTCAAATGGATCTAAAGTATTACCGAGAGATTTACCCATTTTCTTCCCATCTTTGGTCAAAAATCCATGTCCAAAAACATGATGAGAGATTGGTAAATCTGCTGACATTAGCATTGCTGGCCAATAAACAGCATGAAAACGCAGTATATCTTTACCAATTAGGTGTAGATTAATCGGCCACCATTTTGATAAAGCATTCTCTAGGGTAGGTTCACTATCAGGATCTAGGAGTGCTGTTACATAACCTAATAGAGCATCAAACCAAACATAGATAGTATGGCTGGGATCTGCTGGTAGTTGAAAACCCCAATCTACATTAACTCTAGAGATTGAAAAGTCTTGTAATCCTTGGTTAACAAAATTTAAGACTTCATTGCGACGACTTTCCGGTTGAATAAAATTAGGCTTTTCTTGGTAAAAAGCTTGTAGTTTTTCCTGATATTTAGAAAGACGAAAGAAGTAATTTTGCTCGTCACGCCATTCTACTTTTTGGTTAGTATGAATGGGGCAATGTTTATCTTCTAGAAGTTCGCGCTCTTCTTTAAATTCCTCACAAGCTACGCAATACCATCCTTGTTGCTGACTTAAATAGATATCACCTCGATCCCAAACTCTTTGGAAAAATTCTTTGACAATTAACTCATGGTTAGATGCAGTGGTACGACTAAAACGGTCATATTGAATATTGAGTTGTTGCCAGAGAGATTCAAATCCTGATACCACTAAATCACAATGTTCTTGGGGTGATTTTCCTTTGCTCTGAGCTGTCCTTTGAATTTTTTGGCCATGCTCGTCTGTCCCAGTAATCATCAGCACTGATTTACCTTGTAGCCTTTGAAAACGAGCTACCGTATCGGCCGCAATAGTGGTATAAGCACTGCCTATATGTGGTAAATCATTAACGTAGTAAAGGGGAGTTGTAATTACAAAGGTATCCTGAGTTTTATATGTGTTTTTCATGGAAAATCAGAGTTAAATACTATTTATTTGAACTGATTCTGGGTACAATCATAATGAGCCTAGATAGTATCGACCTATTTGATTCATACTTTGTTTAACTGGTTATTTATTGACTTAATCAACAATTTAGTTGAGCTATAGAAGCCAATAAAATCCCCTACCATAACAGTAATGCTGCTATTTTGTTTTTCTGGACTTTCTCAAAGAAATTTTAACTTTTGGTATCCCCATGTTACTATCCTAAGAAAATATTTATGAGAGTCTAGAATTTACATACTTAATTATTCATAGTCAAGATGGGAGACCAAGCAAATAATTTACTGCTTATTTCTCGTTTGTTCTTAGCTGCTATTGGTAGTAGAACTTTTGTTTATAATGCAGACAGGATTCCTTCAGAAGGAGGCATAATTGTTGTAAGCAACCATCGTAGTTTTATGGACCCTTTGTTATTGACAGTGGCCGTTAATCGACAAATTAAATTTGCTTGTCATCACTATATGGGCCAAGTACCTGTACTACGAGAAATGGTTACTGCTTTAGGTTGTTTTCCTTTAGATAATTCGAGTCGTAGACAACAAGATTTTTTCCGGCAGGCAACAAAGTTATTACAAGCTGAAGAAATGGTGGGGGTTTTTCCAGAAGGAGCTGTACCTATGGTTCGGCGTACTCCACCTAATTTGATTAGTGATTTTCAAAGAGGCTTTGCTCATTTGGCCTTGCGCTCCCCAGTTGCCAATTTGGCAGTCTTGCCAGTAGCGATCGCTTCATCTGATGAGCGGTCAATTTCTTCGAGAATACCTTTGAAGTTGTTAAGTTTTTTCGATCCGTCAGAACCTTTATTCGATACACCTGGATGGCATCCAGCGATAGTTTATCAGCGTTCTAATATTATGTTTGGTCGCCCGTTTTGGGTTAAGTCTTCCCACCGTCAGCAATATCATGGAAAGTACGCTAAACAGTTAGTCAACAATTTGACTGATTATGTTAGCCAAGAAATTGCTAATTTACTGATAGAAGGTTGTGTTTAAGGATTAAACCTTTAGCTTTTGTTTGATGTCTTAATTTTTATTCTAGAAACTCATATAAAAAAATGCTCTTATTCATCAATAAATTTAATAATTAAATTATTTAATTTTATTTTCTCTGAAACTATTATATTGCTAGTTAAGTCAGACTAGACGAATCTTAAGTAATAATTTTAGGTAGATTGCTAAGAAACAAAAAAATTTAATCTCTATAATAGAAGCTAAATGAGAAATTGAGCGCACATATTAACTGTTAATTATTAAATTATCAATCATTAATTACTTTTTATTTGTATTCAATCATGCAAGTGGCAACTAGCCAAATTAGCTTTTTAAGGCCAACTACACCTAGACCAGAATTACCTCTGTTGATTTTCTTGCCGGCTATGGATGGAACAGGTAAATTGTTGCGATCGCAACAGTCTAGATTATCAACTGCTTTTGATATTCGCTGTCTGAGTATTCCACCCAACGATCTATCAAGCTGGGATCAATTATTGGAAAAGACAGTAGAGTTAATTGAAATAGAAAGACAGGCAATACCGGAAAGACCAGTTTACCTATGTGGAGAATCTTTTGGTGGATGTTTAGCCTTAAAAGTTGCTTTTACTGCTCCTGAATTATTAAACAAGCTGATTTTAGTCAATTCAGCCTCCTCATTCAGTCAACAACCTTTAGTCAAATATGGCTCATATCTGACTCAATACCTACCAAGCCATTTATATCGATTATCGGTTACAGGGACTTTACCATTTTTAGCAGCTCTTGGCCGAATGGAAAGGGCAGAACGTCAAGCCTTATTAGAGGCCATGCAGTCAGTTTCTCAACAGACCTCAATCTGGCGATTAGAGTTAATGCGTTCATTCCAGGTAGACAAAAATCAACTAGAAAAATTAAAAAAACCTGTATTAGTTATTGCTAGCGCAGCCGATAGACTTTTGCCTTCATTATCACAAGCTAAATTTTTAGTCAAGTATTTGCCTGAAGCTAAAATGGTTATTCTGCCAAATAGTGGTCACGCCTGCTTGCTAGAAACAGACGTGGACTTCTACAAAATTATTCGAGATCGATGGGGCAGCGAGTTAATTGGAGCAGAGAGAAACATAGTATCTACTACATAAAAGAACGCTACAACTTAACTTTCTAGTGCAAGATGGCGGAAATAACTAACCCGTAAAAAAAGGTTCAAAAGCTTGTAAAATAACCCTTCTTCTCTTCTACCTCTCTTGGTAAGCATTCCCTCTCTTGGTCATCCCTTGCGCCTGACTACGACGCGGGGTCACACCGCTCCTGCCTTCTGCCTTTCTGCGCTAGTTTAAACTGAGCCACTTTTGAGCATTCAGACGTTGAATTACTCCAAACACTAATAGATTCAGAGTAATTTTACGCTCGTCAATTAAAAAAGGTTCTAGAGTAGCAGGTTTTGCACCATTGTCTGCACAAGAAAAAGCTCTGGGGCCTTTAATATCTTTTTTAGGGAAATAAACATTAAACTGACGCTGGCCTTGTTTAAACTTACCCATCACTTGCCAACATTCTTCAGATGAACTGAGGCCAACCATAGGTAATTTCTGTTTAACTAGGTTCAGGTCGAGATCGTCAATACCTTGCTGAGTTAGAGCTTGTTCCAAAGCTGGCAAATAATCTTGCTGCATAAACTCCGCAAAAGGTTTATCTTCCACAGCAGGAGGCTTTTCTTTTTTTACCTTGCCTCCAGCAGGCTTAGTTTCAGATTGTTTAGCTTCTTTTTCTTCAGCCATAAATGCTTCCTTAGTTAAATTTCTGCATAAGCTCGTTCTACTAAACGACGAGCCAGGGTTTGAACTCCTGTATGTTCATAATAATTGGTACTCACATCTAGAAATGCAGCCAAATAATCCAATTTATCATCGCTAAATTCTACAAAACTTTGCAGACTATTGGCCACATTATGTGGAGTAATGCCCCGATCGCTGACAAAATCTCCCATCCAACTAGAAACGGAACCGAAAGCTTCCCCAATAAAGCCTAACTTACTGTCTTTATCATTCCCAGGAATAGCATCTTCCATTTCCCTGAAACCTTGGTTTTCTTCTAGGTCTGAGGGGGATAGTCGTTCGATCCATTCTGAAACTGCTTGTAAAAAGTCTGGCCCAAGAGGAATTAAACCATCAAAACAAACTAAGGCTGCTAACCGCATCAAAGATTCCCCACTATAATCACCCAAAGCTCCTACAAAGTCACCAATACTATCTCCGGGAATGCCATTTATGGAGCAAAAACCTAATAACTCAGCAACAACTTTTAGAGACAGATCGATAGTTTGGCCTTTTGCTGGTTTAGGAGTCAAGCTAGTTAACAAACCTCCCACGAGAGGAATTTTATCACCAACCATATTAGCTAGGGTAGCTGCACCTACAGCACGACCTGCTCCACTGACAGTTTGGTATAGCCACAAAGCACGTTGATATCCTTGAGCTTTGTCATTGAATAGAATTACGGCGCGATCGCCTATTTGCTGAATTAAGTCTTCGTCGTCTTCCCCTGTGACAGTGCGGATGGTATTTTCAAATCCTACCAAGTTATCCCATTCTCCAGGAACAACAAAGTCTAAGGCGCGTAAGGATTTAATTGTCAGATTGTCCTCGGGCAGTTCATCTACTAATTCAAAAATTGGCTTACTCATTTGTATGTTGCTCCTTTGGTTAAGTAATAAAGTTAATATTTGGAAGTTAACAGAGGAAGAGTATATTGTTTCAGCTTTATGGTGGAATTGTTTACTTGAGACTTGATAGACCACTTAGATTAAATTTTTGTAGCCATGCTTCGCGATCGCTGGGAGTAAATGAGGGGTCTTTTGATTGAGCTTTTACCTGGAAACGATTATCGACTAATACTGCAGTGGTAGTTTTACCTTGTTCAACTGCTGGATATCCTCCTATTTTCTTGCTACTATTTTGGAATTTGTTGGCTGCAGCAGGGGAAGCGGAGATATCATTAATAGACATGACTGCTACTTCTTGACCACCTTTTTTGAGACTTGCTTGAGCAAAACCTTTTTTCTCTTGAGCATAGTTTAGTTTATAGTCACCACTTGATGATGGGAAGTATTTGTTGAGACTACCGCCAGATACTTGTTCAGCTTGGGAAGGACGTTCTGTTTTGCTTTGTTCTTGGGCCTGGTCAAAACGGCTTGGTTGTTTGGCTCCACCACAAGCAGATGTCAATAACAATAAGCAGATGAATATTGGGGCCATAATTTTCGCTAATCTACGGCTGTATATCATTATTTATCTCTCCTTAAATAATATATTTGAGATTGCTAGTATAATTTTCTCTTAAAATTGTAATATTTGTGTTATTTTTCCTGATGGCCTAAGATAACTATTGTCCAAACTCGATCAAAATGTTTTATTTTTCAATTCTAGTGGTTCTGGTCAATTTTTAACTAAATCTTAACTCTTATGACTGATTTTGATGCACAGTATGTCTTTGTATAGATAAATTTGATTGTGAGTAATTTGTCGATCGGCGCAAGTACTATTCTAGCGAAATATGGCGATCGCATAGATTAGTTTGATTTTGGTTAACTTGGTATCAGTTTAAAAGCAGAGGAAAAAAATCTCTGGTTTGTAGAAAACAGTAAGTTTGTTTGAGACAAGATATTTCAATGTTAAACTTGAAAAAAAAATAATTATTTTATTATTTCTAAGGGTTATGTAAGTAATTAGGGAAAAACTCAAATATTTCCTAAGCTAGAGATATGGAATAAATATTAAAAATCAGGAAATCATAAAAAATGGATGATTGTTAAACGGAAATATTCTACTCAGGAGACATCTCCAAAAATAAAAATTAAATCAATAATCGCACATAAATTATCAATTATTTACCCTTGATTCCTACTTACTATGTTATGGAGATGTCTAGTAGATGTTATTGTGATGAATAAAAACAAGAGTATTTAAAGATTAATTATTATGGATATAGACAAATATTTGCTGTACCTTATAGCTGTGAATAAAACTGTGTTAAAAACAAAAAAATGAGTTATGATTATCCCTTAATACTAGCAACAGACCTAGACGGAACTTTCTTAGGAGGTTCAGATAGACAACGAGCAGAATTTTATGAATATCTGCAAAAATATCGCGATCGCCTACTATTAGTGTTCGTGACTGGGCGAGACGTGGAATTTGTGCAAAGCTTATGTGAAGATTCAAAATTTCCTAATCCTGACTATATTATTGGCGATGTTGGTACAACAATAGTTCACGGTAAAACTCTAGAACCTTTAGAATCAATACAAGGGTGGGTTGAAGAAATATGGGGAAATGCTAGCGATCGTATTAAAAAAATGATGGCAAATGAACCAGGAATAGAACTTCAAGAATGTAGTGGCCCACGGCGTGTTTCTTACTATTACAAACCAGAAAAACTCCAAGAAAGCACAGTTCAAAAAGTGGTTGATGCTGGATTTGATTGTATTCTATCTGCTGATGTGTATTTAGATGTAGTGCCTAAAGGTGTTTCTAAAGGACCTACACTTATGAAATTTATTGAATTATTAGGGCTATCAACAGTATTAAAATAATTGGACAAAGTTAAACACAATTAGACATTT
>NZ_CEZPJD010000191.1:6480-11359 GCF_983059655.1 Okeania sp. | reverse complement strand
TTTCTTTATTATCCCCTTAAAAGGGGAGGCTTTAAACCACAATTTTTCGGTAAATTTTACCTAGAATAAAGCTAATAACCACTACAAAGTCTTGCATTCTCAAGCTGCACAACAAATCTTAAAAACTGTAGCAGAATCTTTTAAGTCTCAATTATGGCTTAGTTAAAGCCGATAAAAATAGAGATTGCCTTATAGAAACCAGAGAATTTTATATTTAATAGCTAGTCAAATAAATAATTACTGTCTATAATTTTTGATATTGGGCATAGTAGCCTGAGACAATAAATTAAACTACTACCAGCAGCCATTAATGACCGCCGGTATCATTCTAGTATTAGCAATTCTGGTTTTAGGTGGTGTCATCGCTACTATTAGCGATCGCCTAGGTACAAAAGTAGGTAAAGCTAGACTACGACTTTTTAATCTTAGGCCCCGCGATACTGCCGCATTAGTCACCATGCTCACTGGCAGTATTCTTTCAGCATTAACCTTAGCTATCCTATTTGCAACTAGCAAACCATTGAGAAAAGGTGTTTTCAGAATAGATGAAATCCAAACCAAACTTAATGAAACTCGCAAGGAAGTTACAAAAGCTGAACTTGAAACAACTCTAATTAAAAATGAATTACAAAAAGCAAAAGCTGATTTAGAATTATCTCTAAAGCAATTGAATCAAGTTAATAAGTCTTTGGAAAAAGCTTTAGTCCAAAAAGCAGAAATAGAGTTCCAACTAAAAATAACTAAAGAGCAATTAGATCGAGTTCAAGCAGTAAAAAATCGTACTCAAGAAGAACTAAGGCAAGTTCAAAAAGCAAAAGCTAGAACTGAAGCCGAACTTAATTTAACTCAAAACCAATTGAAGAGTATAGTACAACAAAAAGAAACTTTGAGACAAGAAATTGAACAATTGCAAATAGAGCGTCAAAAAATATTAAAAGATTAAAGATATAGTATTGTTTATACAGGCAAGGTAGATTGTGTTTTACCTTGCCTTTTATCTACTGCCTAAAATCACATTTTTTTGACCGAATAAATAATTAAGCTTTAAAGCCTCTTCTTTAAAGAAAAAAACTGTTCGCCAATCCTATGATTTTAAGGAAAGGTAACAATTAATTGTTAATTCTTAATTGTTTAATTTCTGCAACTGAGAAAAACTACAACAAAAAGTCAAAACTCAAAAAACAAAATTACTTCTACTCAGCAAAGAAAATATTCAAATATGATTTTAGGATTTGACCCAGGTAGCCAAAAGTGTGGTATTGCACTTATGGATAGAGATAAAAAACTATACTACCACCAAGTTGTAGAATCTCTAGAAGTTCTCACAACAATCAAAAACTTACATCAAAAATTTGACATAGATTTAATTGTGATTGGCGATCAAACCCACTCAAAAACTTGGAAAAAAAGCCTCACAAAGGTAATTTCAAAAACAGTACCAATAATCAAAATAGATGAACGTTATTCTAGCTTAGAAGCTCGCGATCGCTATTGGCAAATGTATCCTCCTCAAGGTATTTTTCGTCTCATTCCTCTAGGAATGAGAATTCCACCTCAACCAGTAGATGATATTGTCGCGATAATTTTGATAGAAAGATATTTAAAAAATGACTCTCTCTATAGCTTATAGTTAATTTATCCTTGATCCTTTTAATAAAATTCACCTATCTATAACTAAAGTTAAGAAAATTATCATAAAATATTAAGTATAGATTTAATCACTTAT
Organism: Okeania sp.; assembly: GCF_983059655.1. Taxonomy (NCBI): domain Bacteria; kingdom Bacillati; phylum Cyanobacteriota; class Cyanophyceae; order Oscillatoriales; family Microcoleaceae; genus Okeania; species Okeania sp. The sequence continues at coordinate 9,633 of NZ_CEZPJD010000191.1, read as the reverse complement.
CATTAAAGTCAGAAAATATAGGGCAATGAAAGAACAAGAGCTGATCCAGCGATACGAACAAGGAGAAAGAAACTTTAGTGGACTGAATTTAGCTGGAGCTGACTTAAGAGGATCAATTCTAATAGGTGTTAATCTCTCCAAAGCTAATTTAACAGGAGCAAATCTAAGTAGAGCATTCCTTACAAAAACTCAACTTAATCAGGCATTATTACACAGAGCTAACCTGAGCTTTGCCAAAATGAGTGAAACTAAAATGGCCGAAGCTAACCTGATCAAAGCAAATCTCAGTGGAGCTTTTTTAAAAAAATCAAAACTTCCTAGAGCAAATCTGACAGGAGCTAATCTAACAGGAGCTAATCTGGCAAGAACTAATTTATGGAGCGCCAACCTATGTAGTGCTACTTTAGAATCTACTAATCTACGAGAATCTAATCTCACGGGTGTTAACCTTAATTGGGCTAATATGTACGAAGCAAAATTAATGGCAGCTAAACTATTTGCAGCTCAACTAACAGGAGTTAACTTTAGAAAAGCTTACCTAAACGGAATAGATTTGAGTGGAGCAGACTTGAATGGAGTTAACTTTAGTGAAGCTAAGTTAAATGGGGCAAACTTAGAAGGAGCAAATTTAATAACAGCCAACTTCAGCAATGCTCTAATGCGTAGTATTAAATTAAATAGTGCAGATTTAACAAAAGCAAATTTAACACAAGCTTATTTGGTTAGAGCAAATTTGAATTGGAGTAAACTTTATGAAGCTAATTTGAGTGAAGCTAATTTGGATAGAGCAACATTTATCGGAGCAAATCTAGAAAAAGTAAAGTTTGTAAATACAACATTACCAGAATCAACAAGATTATATTTTAGTTTTGCCACTGCCGAATAATTCAGTTTTTAATTAAACTCAATTTTTCTTGATTTGAAAGATTAACTGACAAAATCAATATACAAATTAAAGAGTTAAAGATATAGTTCTAACTATAAACAATTACGGCGTTGTGTTAGTAAATTGATTTATCTAGATGAAGCTAAGTCAATTGCCAAATCTTTAATAGAAGTAAAATTAGTGCCTTGCGTAAACATGCAGCATATTTCATATTAGTAAGGTACATAAGTCGCGGATAAGATGGCCACACTACAAATACTCTAACATTCATATTTTTACTTAATTTACCTGCAATCTGCTGTATTTCCAGTTCATTAAATTTCTAATTGAAAATGAGAGGTATGTTCAGAAAGATTTCTATAACTTATTGATTAAGGCAGATTTAGAGAAATTTGAAATTCTAGAATCAAAATTGAAAGAATTACATTCTGATGAAATACCAGAAATGATTCCTTTACGATTAGAACAATTATCCTCTCATAATTCTTCAAACGAATATAAAATTATATATTTTTAATTTTTAATTTTAAAAAATCGACAAAAATCGTAATCTGCCGAAAAATCAGAAAATAATGATATAGTTATTCTATAAGGGTAACTACGCCTATAAGCTTGACTTTTTATTCAATATCAATATATCCACTAGGCTAACCCAAGCCAAAAGTTTTAAGTATGACAATAGATTCTACGGATTTTAGAGCCACTTAACCGTACTACTTAAATATAAGTAGGTAGACGAAAAGTATATATAAAAATGAATCAAAACCGCATCCAAGCCTATATAAATCTAACTCAACAACTATTAAACAACCCCACAGAGAGAGCAGATAAAATCCTAGCAACTAATCAAGAATTACTAGATCAAGGATTACTCCAAACAATAATCATGCTGGCACAGACATCAGCAGAAAAAGGAAACCAAGAAGCTCAAGAACTCTTACTCACCTTTGCAGTAGAACTCTCAGAAAAATTAGAAATTTCAATTACAGAAAACACCTCAGCAACAGCAACCCCTTTAGAATATTTGATATTCTTAACCCAGGTATTACAAGCAACCCACGAAAGCAAAAACGATCCTCAAATTATCTACCCTATTTTGCAACAAAACCTAAGTAAATTAGATTTAGGTTTAGCAGAAACCTTAAAAACTTGGGCTACCTCAACCTTAATAGAAATTAAACCAGAAGAAGCTCATAGTATTGCTGCAGATATAGTTAACTTCAGTAACCAGATACAAGAGTTTACTCTTGGGAATAAAGCAAATAATTTAGAAATAGCAATTACGGGATATAAAACAGCATTAACTGTATACAATAATGCTTCTAAAACTCATCACTGGGTAAGTATTATCAACAATCTTGGCACTGCTTATCTCAACAGAATTTATGGAGATAAATCTGTAAATATTGAGCAAGCAATAGAAGTTTATCAATCAGCATTAAAATTAATAGATCGAGAAGATAGTCCTCAAGACTGGGGAATAATTCAAAGTAACTTAGGCAATGCTTATAATCATAGAATTGAAGGGAATAAAGCCAAAAATATTGAACAATCAATAGCCACTTATCAAAAAGCATTGCAAATTATCACCAAAGAAAACTATCCTCAAAAATGGGCAACTATTCAAAACAATTTAGCTAATACCTACTTAACAAGAATTACAGAAAAAGTCGGTGAGAATATTGAATTAGCAATAGATGCTTACAAAAAAGCATTGCAAGTTATTAATCAAGAAGAAAAGCCTCTAGACTGGGCAGTAACTCAAAGCAATCTTGGTAATGCTTATCTGAATAGAATGACAGAAAATGTAGAGGAAAATATTGAGCAAGCAATTGCAACTTATCAGCAAGCATTAAAATTTATTAATAGGGAAAATCAACCTTACCAATGGGCAAATATTCAAAAAAATCTGGGTACTGCTTACTTAAATAGATTCACAGGAAAAAAAAGCCAAAATATTGAATTAGCAATTACAGCTTATCAACAAGCATTAACAGAAATTACTCCCATCGATCGTCTATTAGATTGGGTAATAATTTCCATAAATCTGGGCAGTGCTTACTTACATCGAGACACCCCAGAAAGAGCAGAAACTATTGAACTATCAATTACAGTTTATCAACAAGTGCTGCAAGTTATGAATCCAGAACAATTTGCTTTATGGTTAGGCATTATTCAAAAAAATCTTGGTGATGCTTATAGTGATAAAGCCATAGAAAATATGGAAAATATTGCTGATTTTTATCAAAATATTGAATTAGCTATTA
>NZ_CEZPJD010000191.1:0-6380 GCF_983059655.1 Okeania sp. | reverse complement strand
ATTGAGGAATATGAACAAGCATTAGAATATGTAGAAGCTTCTCGCTCTCGTCGTTTAGTAGAATTAATGATGATAAACGACATTGATAAAAATGAGGAAAAGCCAGAAGAAGTAGAAGAATATTATGATTTACAAAAACAAATAAATCAGCTCAATTTTGATACTACTAGAATTAATAAGCCAATTACAGTGGGAAGTAGGTTTAGCATCAAAGAAATTAAATCAGAAAATCAAGAAAAGATTTATTTATTAAAAGAAAAACAGCAAAAAAATTGGCAAAAAATTTGGAATAGCGATCGCATACTAGCGGAACAGTTACAAGTTACATATCTGAGTTTTTCAGATATTCAGCAGTTAGTAAAAAATGGACAAACTGCCATTATAGATTTTTATTCAACCAGAAATAATACCTATATATTCCTTCTGACTCAGCAGCAACTTACTGTTCATATTTGTCAAGGAGAAGGAATTGATAAATTACAAACTTGGATAAATGATAATTGGTTAAAACTCCATGCAGAAAATAGTAGTGAATGGCAGAATAAAATGGAGGCTTTTCTTTCAGAATTATCAGAAAAATTAGAATTTAATCAACTGATAGAACAACTGAATGACATAAAAGAATTAATTATTATTCCCCATTTATATCTACATCAAATACCTTACGCTGCTTTACCAGTTACTAGAGAAACAGAAACAAAGTATTTGTGTGATTATTTCCGTTTAAGAATTTTACCTAGTTGTCACATTCTCAATTATTGCTCAGAGCGAACGTTCATTAATAATCCCCGTAAAATAGGAATTGTGGAAACTCCTATAACAAATAAATTTTATACAAGATATGAATGTGAAACTCTAGCAAATATGTACTTAATTTCTCCTCAAAAACGTCTGCAATATAGTCAGGCAAAAGTTAATAATTACCATAATTTTATTCAGCAACTACAAGTGCTGCATTCCAGTCACATTTCTCAAGTAAATATTGTCAACCCCTTAGCATCAAAACTAGAATTATTTGATGGAGATATAGTTCTTAGTGAAGTTTTTGCTTGGCGTTTACCAGAATTATTTGATGTATTTCTTTCCCGTTGCGAAATTAATCTCAATCAAACTAAAATTTATGACGAAATTCTCACATTTGCTAGTGCTTTTATTAGTGCAGGTGCCCGTCATGTAATTAGTTCACTATGGTTAGTAGAGGATTTAGCTACAGCATTATTTTGCATTTTCTACTATCAACATCGCCAAAAATATAGCCATTTGGAAGCATTTAAAAAAGCACAAAATCAACTTCGTTATTTAACAGGAACTCAGCTTAGTAGTTATAAGAAACAGCTAGAAGCATATCTAGAACAATACATGAAACACGAAAATTCAGAAAAAATACAACAAAAAAAAGAACTCTTATCATGGTTTTGTCAACAGAGTCTTCCATTTACTCATCCTTACTACTGGGCAGGTTTTATTTCTCAAGGTATTTCTTGAAGAAGGCATAAGGCATAAGGCATAAGGAAAAATTGCTTATGGTATAGTCTTCGACATGCCACTTCATGTCTTATACCAATTTGAAAAAAGAATGCTATGCTTAAGTGATACTTCAACTATTCTTCAACTATTAAATAATTAACACAGGCTGAATAAATTTTTTGATAATCAGCACGCTAGTTATTACTAATTATTCTTATTTTTACCGAAAAATTGTGGGTATGCGCCTCCCCTTTTAAGAGGATAAAAAAATAGAATATTCCATATTTTAAGCCTCCTTATTACAAGGGCACTGATAACTGATAACTGATAACTGAAATTACTACTCCCCCGCTCAAGAAAATAATTAGGTTGTTATCCGTTGATAAAGAATAGCCTTACCTTGTCTTTTTCCAGAATCTTTCCACCCTCTTTGCTCCAGATCGCCCAATCTATTAAGAGTAGTTATATACGCAGGAGAACAACCTAAAACTTTCCCTAGTTCCCGCGCAGTTTTTAATTCTTCAACATCATCATTCAATAGGCTTTTTGTCATTTCTTTTTGATCGATAACTGTTGTTATTGATGATTGCTCATATTCATATTTATCTCTGAGTACCAGTTTTTCTTGTTCTGTACTGTGTAATTTATTCTTTTTTTTAGGAGTTACTAAATCTTCAGCATCATCTATTTCTTTAACTTCTTTAATCAATTTATTTTCTATATATTTGTCTATATAATTATCCAGTTTATTTCCAATATACTTTCCTATTTCTAAATTAATTTTAGTTTCCAAACTAAGTGATAAAATACCACGATAGCCATCTATTTCTTCTCCTAAATAAAGATCTATAAACAAATTTAAAACTTCAAGAGCTGTAGAATCATTATCCTTACATTTTACTTGGAAGCGTTGCCATTTATCACGAGCTAATTTTAAGTCGATATGAACTTTATCTTCTCTATCATTGCTATACATATTAACTAAATACCTAGATAAGGGACGAAATTCAGGCATACATTGCGCTTGAACGCCTAAAGCCATTTATCTACCACTTATGGTATTGTCTATAATTATAGACAAAAAGTCAAATATTTTTGGCAATTCTATTAATAAGTAAAAAATTAATTAAACTCTAAGAGGTAATTGATAATTATCATCAATAATTCACTTAGTCTGAAAGTTTCAAATTATCAATATAAATAAAGGATACTAAATCAATGTTTAGTAATTTTTTATTGATTTTTCAGGAAAAATTATTGAGGAAATTTATCATTAAACTTACTAAAGAAAAAAAATAATAGAAAAAAGCTAAAATTTAAACGTTATCTAATTTAAAAATACACTTCCAGTTTCTTCAACTAACAAACTAGATTTATCCAAATTAAAATTATTAGTTTCAGTCATAGTTAACTTCAAAAGACCATTTTCAACTATAAACTGGGGTTGTATCAATAAAAAACCTCCCTGATCCCGATAAAAAGTAATATTGACAGGAACTTTTAATTTCCTTAAAATAACTTCAGACTTTCCTGACAATTGGCGCTGTGTAGTATCTCCAATTATCTCATAGGAAATTGTAGCAGCAGTATTATTTGCAAGTTTGATATTGACCAAACCATTTACAGGTTGAATAACTCCAATAGGTAATTGTCTTGCTCCAGGCAAAGGAGCTGTAGAATCATTCACAAATAATTGTTTTGAGGGTTGATTAGGTTGAGTTTGAATAGTATTTGATGGTGAAACAGTCGAAGGCGGTTTTTCTTGAGACGGGTTTTTTGAAGGTTGATTAGGCTGAGTTTGAACAGTATTTGATGGTGAAACAGTCGAAGGCGGTTTTTCTTGAGAAGGATATTGAGGTGATTGAGAATCAAAACGAGGCAACTGTGCTAGGCTAAGATTAGGTAAAGTTATACTTGATAAGAATACAATTATCAGCCAACAAATTTGCTTCTTTAGTCTAGTATTTATGCTGAATAACTGGTTCAGTAACTGCATAATTATTTGCCTAAATAATCTAAATATTTTGTTATTAGTTAAATACCTATTATTATATCAGGAAAATGTAAGAGTAAATGGTTTATGAAAAGTTACGATTGGATTGTAGTTGGGGGCGGAATAACAGGAGCAGCTCTCAGTTATGAATTGGCAAAAAAAGGTTTTACCGTACTCCTATTGGAAAAATACCCTACTTTAAAAAGTGCAACCCGCTATAGTTATGCTATTTTACCCTACTGGTCTGGTACTACAGATTTGACCAATCAACTTTTTCAGGAAGGAAAAGAACATCATCATTGCCTATCTGAAGAATTAGGAACAGATACCCAATTTAGAGAATTAGATTTATTGCTAACTATCGCCCTAGAAGATGACCCAGAAAAAATAGCTGCTACCTTAAACCACTACAATACTGTACCTCGCCTAATAAGTGTCCAAGAAGCCAGTGAAATGGAACCCTTGCTAAATAAAGAGGCGATCGCAGGAGCTTTAACTGTTCGTAGCGGTCATGTTTCTCCAGAAGAAATGACTTTAGCCTACTGTCAAGCATTTACCAGTTTAGGAGGTCAAGCTGAAACAACTCAAGTCACAGGGTTAGTCAAAACTGGCGAACGCATAACCGGAGTCTACACAACTACTCAAACTTATCACTCTGCCAATGTAGTAATTTGTGCAGGTGGAATTTCTCGTCACTTCCTAAAATCAGCAGGTATCCATGCTCGTGTTTATTTCACCCATGCTGAAATGCTAGAAACTCCTCCTACAGATGTGCAACTACATACTACCGTAATGCCAGCAGTACAAGAACGTTTTCAATGTGAAACTTCTGCAAGTAGAATTGAGCTTGAGAAAATGTGGCACGAACCCGATCGTGAATTTGTACCATTTAGCTTAGATGCTGGTGCAATTCAATTTAAAAACGGTAGCATTAAAATAGGTCAAATTTCCCGCGTACTTAGCAACCCCCACGCTAAAATTGATGCAACTAAAAGCGAAATTGCTATGCGAGCAGAGATAGGAAAAGTTTTACCTGCATTAGCAAATTTACCTGCAACCTGGCATCACTGCTTAATAGCATACAGTGCTGACGACTTACCCCTCATCGGAGCTATTCCTAATCAAGAAGGGATACATATTTTTTCTGGGTTTAGTAGTCCCTTTGCATTTGTACCTCCCCTAGCTAGAAGATTCGCTAATTATGTAGCTGGAGAAAATGATAAAATTATCCAGCAATTATCTCCTACTCGCTTTGTCTAACTAATTAATCCTCTTCATGATTATATCCTTAACCTAAACATTCCGTAATTATTTGTATTACATTGTAGTATAATGATAGATAAACAACCAAGAATAACTAAAAATCAAATATGCCATACGAAAAACTAAAACTATCAACCCCAAAACCTGTATTGTCTTGGGCAAATCATCCCCTAGAGCATCAAGAACATAAAATGGCCAAAAATGTAGCATCTTTGCCATTTGTCTTCAAGCACGTTGCCCTAATGCCAGACGTACATTTAGGCAAAGGAGCATTAGTAGGTTCTGTAATTGCCACAAAAGAAGCAATTATTCCTGCTGCTGTAGGCGTAGATATTGGTTGCGGAATGTGCGCAGTAAAAATGCCTTTTGTTGCCGATAAACTAGAAGGCAAACTCAAAAAAATCCGACAAGATATTGAAGCAGCCATTCCTGTAGGATTTTCTGACAACAAAGAAATCGAAAAATCTGTCACCAACTGGCAGCGCTGGAAAAACTTCAAAGAGTTACATCCAGGAGTAAAAAATCTAGAAAGTAAAGCCCTCAAACAAATGGGAACTCTTGGTGGAGGCAACCACTTCATCGAACTTTGTCTGGATACAGAAAACAATGTTTGGTTAATGTTGCATTCAGGTTCCCGTCACATTGGAAATAAATTAGCTCAATGTCATATTAACACTGCTAAAGAATTAGCAAAATTAGCAGATATGAAATTACCAGATTTAGATTTAGCCTACTTTGTCACTGGAACACCAGAATTTGCAGCTTACTGGCGCGATCTACAATGGGCACAAAATTATGCTCAATTTAATCGAGATGTAATGATGGCTCGTTTTAAGCGAATTGTTGAAAAGCATTTAGTGGGAGGTAAACCAACAAAACCACTATTAAATGTGAACTGTCATCACAATTATGCAGAGAAAGAAGTACATTTTGGCGAGGAAGTTTATGTAACTCGTAAAGGTGCTGTGCGAGCACAAGAAGAAGATTATGGAATTATACCTGGCTCAATGGGAGCAAAATCCTTCATTGTCAAAGGCAAAGGAAACCATGAAAGTTATTGTAGCTGTAGTCATGGCGCAGGCAGATTAATGTCTCGAACTAAAGCTAAAAAGAGTTTTTCTGTTGATGACTTGGTGAAACAAACTGAAGGAGTAGAATGTCGGAAAGATGGTGGTGTGATTGACGAAATTCCTGGTGCTTATAAATCCATTGAAGAAGTAATAAATCAGCAAACGGATCTAGTAGAAGTTGTGGCAACTCTTAAACAAGTTGTCTGTGTAAAGGGGTAATTTTTCTATATTTGTTTGCTTGTCTACAAAAAAACCAAATAGCCTGTTTCTCAGATTTTGGAAACAGGCTTTAATCAATAATAATTTTGGCATGAAGCTACGATTTTAATCCTCTACTACCAAAAATAACAAAACACCTTTCCCATATATCAGAAAGATGCTTCATTAAATATTATCCTGGCATCGAGCTATTTTCACATGGGGCGACCCCCAAAGTATCTTCGCCAGCACTACGTTTCACTACCGAGTTCGAGATGGATCGGAGTGGGTCCATAGCCTCATAGACACCAGGAATGACTAGAAACAAAGAAGACTGCATAGTCAGAAGTAAAGAGTGAATGAATGAGGTCAAGTCCTCGGTCTGTTAG
>NZ_CEZPJD010000190.1:0-11366 GCF_983059655.1 Okeania sp. | reverse complement strand
GGGATACTCGTGTGCAGTCAGGAGGTTTGGTGTGGCTCCTTGCTGTACGATAAGATGCTTTTTCAGGACATTCCGTAATGTACCCATGTCGTCTCCCCATTACCCCCAGTGCGCCTATCACCCTTAGCTCTGATTGGGGCCTGTTGCCAGCTTCACTCTGCTAGTGGAGAAGTTCTAGCTCGGTGTGGCCAGATCGGGAGTCCGTTATCCCTTAACGGGCTGGACTTTCACCAGCATCCGTAACTCAGTTATCTAACAGGCTCTTCTTTGGTGGTCTCGCTGATTGCAAGCTCTTTCCGCTGTGGCCTCGTTAGACCCTATTCATACCCCTTTAGTCTCTAAAGGCTCCTAACAGGAACGAGTCGCACGATGTCTTCATATGTACAGAACCAACTACTCTGTACATCTACCCATTTACCATTTTGGTTAGAGCCTATCAGGAATATTTGGCTCTTCTACAAATAACGCAGTTTAATAAATAACTTAGAACTATGTTCATCTTTCCATCACTCCCTTTTGCTCCTAGAGGATTATTCCTATCCTTTTCGGCTACTTTTAGGGTCTGCTTACCAACATTACTATTACTAGCTATGGTGTGACCTACCGTTCTTTATGACGGATTACTCTACAAGGGTATGGGATGAAGAACCCATAGGGAAGTGGGCTTCCCAGTTCAAATGACCAGTTCAGGTCGCACAGTTAGCATTGTATAAGTTAGCCTCACTCAGGTCACATCCCGAACATTCATTAGTTTCTAATAGTCTTCTAATAGCTGCTGGATTAGCTGCTTTTGCTGAATTTATCCAGCCAAGTTGGGATAAAATCATTATGATTGTTAATATTGTCAGTTTCATATTCAGTATTTGTGGGTATAGAGAATAATTGAACAGAAAGTATATCTAAGTAGTAAGTATACAAAATTATTTGTATCTCTACTTAGGGCTTGCTGATTAAATATCAAAGCATTTATAGGCAAAGGCTTTAGCATTTTGAGGTCTAAAAAAGTGCGCCTGTTTCAGTATAAAATGCTCAAAAAGGAGCGCATTTTTGGAGAATTATGGCAGAAAAGTCAACAGACGATTCTTCTGACTACTTTTTCTATAATTCCCATTCCTCCTGACTTCACCGATTCTGGATTCTGGCTCCTACCCTTACCAAAAAACTTTTTTCAGCAAACCCTACTTATATAGATAATTGCTTCATTTATCATACATCCAATTTTTTTAGACCGACAAATTTAAAACACCAGACATATCCAAAAATTAATCAAGTGCCTTAATAATTTGACTTTAGGTTACTTGCAATATAAAAAATAATAGCAATCCTATTTTATTCCTGTTCAAAATATTGCGGTTTTTTAGGAATACGAAATATGCAATGGGCAATTGGTAATAATTTTGGAGCTTATTTCTAGTTTTTGAATCTTTATATTATGTCCGAATAACTCAGTGATCACAAAAACTTTATTACTTTGAACCAATATTCCCTTCTGCCTTCTGCCCTCTGCCTTCTGACTTCTTAATTTCTAACTTTAACTATTTAGTTATCATGGTATGACTTCCATCCCAGTCATGTGCTGGTGGATTTGTTATATGGTTAACTGATCGTTGAATATGCTCACCAACAGCTTCATCATCAGGTCGGATTTTCTTAGCACTCTTAAAGTAACTAACAGCTAAAGCAAAATTCCTTTCTAGATAAGCTTTTCTACCTCTAGAATAAAGTTCTAAAAACTGTTCTGTTTCCCGATCAATATTGTCTGAATTTGCACCAATTAATTCATATATATTTACAGATTTTTGCTTACCTTTAACTTTAACCTTATCTAATTCTCTGACCCTAATATGATCGCGACAAAGTTGATAAGTAAACTCACTTAAAATTATATCGCAGCCATAATGTTTAGTAATTGATTCTAAACGGGAGCTCAAATTTACACCATCACCAATTACTGTATAGTCCATTCGTTTTTTAGAGCCAATATTACCAGATACTACTTCTCCTGAACTAATACCAATACCAATTTTAAATTGTGGTTGATTAGGACGAGATTCATTAAATTTCCGGAGACGATGACGCATATCTAAAGCAGTTTTAACCGCCATTAAAGCATGATCTTCTAAAGGTAATGGCGCTCCAAAAACAGCCATTAAGGCATCCCCCATAAACTTATCTAAAGTTCCTTTATGGTTAAATACTGCCTCTACCATTGTTTCAAAATATTGATTTAGAAGTTTAACTACTTCAGAAGCTTCTAAGTCCTCTGTCAAAGTTGTATAGCCTCGAATATCAGAAAATAAAATAGTTACTTCCTTACGTTCTCCTTCAAGTAAAGCATCTTCAGCTAAAGCCATTACTTGTTCTGCAACCTCCGGAGTCATGTAGCGATACATGGTATTTTTCATGCGTTTTTCTTTACTAATATCTTCAAGAACTACCAATCCTCCACGCACACCACCTTCAGGATTAGTCAACGGATTAACTGTTAGATTCAAACTACGTTCTAGAACTCTATCTAGTTCAAATACATCTATTAATCTGCTAAAATCCATGTGGTTATTTTGAACTAAATTTGCCTGTCTATTTGTTGGTATTTGTTCTCCCCAAGGAATAAAAATATTAGGATTTTTTGGATCGGGAACTGCTAAAATATAAGCTGTTTCTTCTTCACCTTCAAATTTTATAAAAGAACCTATTCGTAAATTTTGCTCTGGAACATATTGTCTAGTTCCATGCTGTAAACTATCTTTTAAACGAAACTGTAAATTTTCAATTGGTATGACTTCCCATACATATCTACCAATCAGTTTTTCTTCCCACAATTGTCTACTTGTTTTACCTTTTATCTCTTTTTCAAGAGGACAGCCTAACATTTCTAAAGCTGCTCCATTTATAGTCACAATTCTGCCTTGCATATTTGTAGAAATTACAACATCAGATAAACTTTGTAGAATATCTTTTTGATATTGCTTTTCTACTAAAACATTTTCAAAAAGTTGAGAATTCTGAAGGGCAATACCTGCTTGAGCATTAAAAGCTAGTAAAAATTGTTCATCTGAAGAATTAAAACTACCTTGATTTTTATTAATTAACTGAGTTACCCCAATCAATTCACCCTTAGCATTGTACACAGGCATACAAAGAATATTTCTCGTTTGATAACCTGTTTTTTGATCTGTACTAGGGTCAAAACGAGGGTCTATATAAGCATCAGGAATATTCAGAGTTTGTCCAGTAGAAGCAACATAACCAGCGATACCTCGATTTGCAGGAATTCTAATTTCCACCATTTTTTTTTCGTCTGCTGTCGCTACCTTAGTCCAAAGTTCATTTGTTTCTTTACTAAATATAAACAATGTGCTGCGGTCCGCTTGCATTAAATTACAAGCTTGATCCATTACAGCTCTTAAAGTTGTTTCTAAGTCTAGACTTTGACCTAAAGTTGTGGTAGCTTTCAACAGTGCGGAAACCCCTCGCTGATTACGAGCTGCTACATAAAATGATTGACAACTTTCTATAATAATTCCCATTGAGTCCCCTAAAGAGCGGAATAGTTGCTCATCTTCTCGATCAAAAGGGACATCATTCGCTTTATTAAGTAGTCGTACTACTGCTACTGGTTTGTCAGAGTTGGTGGTACTGAAAACTGGTATGCAGAGGATAGTACGAGTATCATAGCCTGGAGGTTGGTCTACTTCTTCGCTGAACAGTGGATGAGTTTTGGCATCAGCAATATTTAGAGCTTCTCCCGTTGTGGCCACATGACCTAAAATACCAACATTGATTGGTAATTGGTACTCTTGAGACTTACCTGTACTTTCGAGAATAGTCTTGTACCAAAGTTGTTTTTTCTCTTGGTTAACTAAAAAAATAGTTGTTTGATCTGCCTTCAAGATTTGACCAATTTTGACAGTAAAGGCATCTAATAGTTGTTCTAGTAAAGTTTCAACACCTTCATTGTTAATTAAGTCAATAGCTCGTAAATATTGATGAAATTCAGCGGTAATAAAGTCTAGCAGACAAACAAACTCTCCTACTGGCAAATCCTTGACGCGAGTTGCCAGTAGACCCATACGATCGACTTGAGTCAATGTTGCCAGAATACTACCAGCAGCGTTAGAGAATGTCATTTGAACTGCTTTATCTTAAAGTTAAATTACTCCAACTTAAGTGTATATTTTCTATGGGTTTAATTTCTTCTAAGCAGATAAAGTTTTTTACTCGCAAAAAAATGCTATAGTAATAGAATAGACTATATTTAATTACATTTATTGCCACAGTATCGCAGAAACCTAGAAAAGTTAGGACGATTAGAAGTATTTAGAATATGAAAGTTTAGTATGATTAGTAAAATCTTATCATTAGTATTACTCCGCTTAATTATCACACAAGCTTGAATTTAAGATCCCGGAGTCCATGTATAAATCATACATTTTAGATGTGGGTTAATAAGAGTCATAGATTCTGTAAAATTTTGTTGTAGGGCCTAATAGTCTACCCTTTTTGACAATTTCTAACAATCATCAAATTTTTATATAATAAACTTGTACGTAAATATAGTTATATATAGTTCTTTGTCTCCAAAAATTGGGAATTTAGATTGAAATAATCTAACTTTAGTCGGCAATCATAAAAAATCAAATATCCTCAAGAGTCAGGGATATGAGTTCAATAGGGTGAAATTTCTGGACTGACACACTACTTACATACACATAAGAACCTATGTCCAAGCATAAATTGAATCAAGGAGATAATCAAAAAAGAAGAAAACAAAAAGCAGTCTCAAGTGTCTTTGACTATTGGGATAGAGGAGCTATTTATTTGAGCCTGTCTCACTACTTGGAGTAGCTGGCGTGCTGTTGTAGTTCACCTAGCCAGGGAAACACTTGCAAAATAATGTACTTTAATTAAAGGTTCTACAAGCAAAATTTTCTTTTACTTGCTACAGATTCCAGTTTTTCACTACCATGCAGAATTTCCATCTTTAGCACCCTTTGACTTAGATGGAATTAGCGATCTTTGCATACAGTCTTAATTAGGGTCTGCCTAATAAAGTCTTTTGGTAAAGGTAGGAGTCAAGAGTCAGGATTAAGGAGAAATGGGAATTAATTGAGAGAATTGAGAGAGTCGGAAAAATCGTCTCTTGTCTTTTTATGTCATAATTGTCCCTAAACACTAGCTAGCTTTATGCAGCTCTTGACACCGAAATCAATATCAGTCAATACTTTGATATTTAATCAGCAGGCCCTAATTATGCTGCTGATGGTATCGAATTGACAGAGATAACCTTTTGATAATAGTCTCTTAACTGTTGAGTTGCTGCTGACCATCCCCAACGTTCTGCTTCAGCTCTGGCATTTTGACGTAGAGTTTCTCTTTCCTCTGAACGATCTAAGAGATTTTGAGTAGCTTTAATAGCTCCTTTTTCATCAGCAGGATCGAATAGATAACCATTTATTCCATCTGTAACAATATCAGGAATGCCTCCAGAATTAGCTGCTACTACAGGAGTTCCAGCGGCCATAGCCTCTAAAAGTACCAATCCTAAAGTTTCGGTGCGAGAGGGAAAGATGAAAGCATCAGCAGAAGCATAGGCAGAGGCCAATTTTTGACCACGGAGATACCCCACAAAGTATGTGGGAGTGTCTGCAAAATGTTCTTCCAGGGATTCTCGGTTAGGTCCATCTCCCACAAGAGCTAGGCAAGCATTGGGAATGGCCTCTAAAATTGGTTTAATACGGTCAATCTCTTTTTCTGCACCTAAACGGCCAACGTATAGTAGTATTGTGCTATCAGGATTTCCTTGACTAAGGCGATCGCGCATTTCTTGACTAGCATGGCAGGGTTGGAATAATTCTGTATCTACTCCTCGCTGCCAAAGGTCTACCCGCTCAATGCCATGGTTGGTTAATTCTTCTACCATTGCTGTAGAAGTACAAAGATTTAAGTCTGCTTGATTATGGCCCGATCTTAGTAATTCCCAAAGTAAACCTTCAAGCATTCCTAAACCATAGTGATGTAAGTATTGAGGAAGGTGGGTATGATAGGACGCTACAAGTGGAATATTCAGCTTTCTAGCATAGTATAGGCCACCTAACCCTAATACTGCTGGATTAGCTACATGAATTATATCTGGCTGAAACAGCTCTAGCTGTTTACCAATAGTAGGAGTGGGTATTGCTAATTTTAATTCTGGATAGAGCGGTAAGGGAAAACCCTCAATGCCACAAATTGTTGCTCCATGATATTCTTTTAGTCCTCCCTCGGGGGAAAATATTAGCACTTGGTCGCCAGCACGTTGCAGATGTTCAACAGTGTGGCATAGACGGGTAACTATACCATCTATTTTTGGTAAAAAGGTTTCAGTAAAAAGGGCTATCCTCATAAGTATATTAGCTGGAAAAATATTAGTCAGAATATTGATTTTTTTGGATGATAACAGGTTTAACTATTACCCTTTAAATTTAGTCAGGACATCGATAATCCCAGTTTATGTATTATCTCAGAATTATTTACTGGATAAACATTTTCTTTCGGTGTGATTAAATCAGTCCATTTACTATACTCTCTATAGCTGCGCTGCTGTTGTACAAATTCTGTAATATTTTCTATTTTCACAATCCAATCTCGGCTATACTTTCGTAAAATTTCACCCCGCAGTCCTAATTGAATTGCTCGTCTTTCCACCTTTTGACCCATAGGATTATGGTCTGGGTCCCATTGCAGTCTTACAGGCGATCGCTTTAAAGTTTCTTTCCATTCTTCTTGAGTTTTATAAATAGTTGGAATAAAATTTGAATGTACAGCATTTGCTAAAATTTCATCAAATGCTGTACGTTTAATAGTTACAGCAAGAATAACTTCTTGCCCTGTTTTTGTTCCCCATCCAGAACGAAACATCATCCACAAAAAGTTAGGTTTAATCCAACTCATTCTACTTAGGCTAAATTCACCACCAAAATAACCTTTTGAAACTGCAAAACTTCCTATATCTGGTCTATATGCTTGATAGACAACTATAGAGTTTTCATCAAATTGTGCTAATATATGCTTGCCTTTTTCTGGCCAATTACTAACTTGAATTAAGTAGTTTTCTGTGGCTAGCTGCATATTAATTCAGTAGTAGTATTAAGTAATTTTATATCTTAATATCTTTTACCATCTGTCAATGATTATGAATAAAAAAACTTAGCTTTTAGGTAAACCTAATAGGCATAATTTTTTTTAACTTTAATATGACTAATATGACTAGAAATTATTTTAAATTATTATATCTTTTATATCTATAGAATTAGCAAAATCTTTGAGGAAAAATAAATTAACTTTATCAAGACTAGTAAGAGGTAATAAGTAAATATATTACCTCTTATTTTGATATGTAGATAAAACTCAGGTTAAAGTATAATCAAATTCATTATATATAACCCCAACCACAAGTAAAATTACTACACTTACTGAATATAAATCTATTTAAAGAAGCGATCGGCACTAAGCACTCAGTCGGATTATTTTTTTAACGTGAGTTAAGGTAATTTCAACCTCTACCAAACCATTCTGGTTATAGAAGCAGAGAATTTTAACCAGAACTAAAAAGCTGAAGTCCGAAGTTCATTTACAGGAGGCTAGCTGTTTAGGTTTCGCTGCACGACACGAATGCATAGAGAATCCCATAGGGAAGCATTCCGGTTATAGAATACTAACAGCTGATAGCTATTTTTAAAGATAGAATTATTATCCAGTTTTAGATACTAATGTACTTTTACAGAATCTGATTGTTTGTTTTTTTCCTCAGTTTTGGATATTAATGTACTTTTTACAGAATCTAATTGTTGAGTTTTTTCTCGATGCCAAGATACTTTAGGTAAAATATGGTTTTTATCCACTCTTTCTTTATACTTGATAGCAAAATTGAGTAAAGAATCTAACAGAGAATCAGAAAGGTAATGAGGTTTTAAACCAAGATCTAGTAGATTCGTATTTTTAGCATTGAAATAATGCTGCTCTAATTCTACTCTAGGATTATCCAAATGATTAATCTGCACATCTAAATCCATAGTTTTACCCGCTTCTTTTACAATTTCTGCTAGTTTTTGAACACTAAACATTTCCGTAAATTGGTTAAATACTCGGAAATTACCTGGTTCTGCGGGATTAGCGATCGCTATTTCCATGCAACGGACAGTATCTCTAATATCTAAGAATGCCCTAGTTTGTCCACCTGTACCATAAACAGTTAGTGGGTGGCCAATTGCTGCTTGAATACAAAATCTATTCAGAGCTGTACCAAAAACTCCATCATAGTCCAGACGGTTAATCAGAATTTCATCATTGATTATTTCATCATCTAGAAGGCCAGTTAAAGCAACACCATATACGACACCTTGATTGAGGTCTGTAGCACGGAGGCCCCATATTTTGCAGGCAAAGTGAATGTTGTGGCTATCGTGAACCTTACTTAAATGATAGAAAGACCCTGGTTGTTTCGGATAAGGTAGAGTATCCTTACGTCCATTATGTTCAATAGTAATGTAACCTTCTTCAATATCTATATTAGGAGTACCATATTCTCCCATAGTTCCCAGTTTTACCAAGTGGGAGTCTGGAAAATCCTCTTTCATCGCATAGAGAATATTGAGAGTACCAACAACATTATTAACTTGGGTCATAACAGCGTGTTCCCGGTCAATCATAGAAAATGGGGCTGCCCGTTGTTCGCCAAAGTGGACTATAGATTCTGGTTCAAACTGACGTAGTGTTTTACTAAGGAAGTCATAGTTGGTAATGTCTCCTATATATAGGTCAATTGTTTTACCTGTGAGGTCTTTCCAACGTTGGATACGTTTTTGGATCGGGGCAATAGGTGTGAGGGTTTCTACTTGAATTTCCATATCCCAGTGTCGTCGAACCATACTGTCTAGGATACCCACTTCATAACCTTGATTAGAAAGATAAAGAGCGGTTGCCCAACCGCAGTAGCCATCGCCACCAATTACTAGGACTTTCATAAACTTACTGTGAATCTTACTTACCGATATTGGCTTAATGTATCAGGTATTGGAACTTTATGGCGTTTCTTGTTTAAATCAAATGCAACTGGCTAAACATTATAATGAATATGTCTTATTACGCTGATAAACTTTATCCCTAGTATTTGTGTTGATACTACTAATTATTTAGAAAAGTTGAAGTAGTAAATTTTCTTATATTTCTTATATCTATAAAGATTTATAGATTAACTTCATTGGCAAAGCTAGCCCAACGAGTAAATTCAAAAGGCCCAGCAATCGCTCCCCAGATATGCTCATCAGTTTCGGGGTTGCGCCCTCGGTCATGACTAATAAATTTATGTTCATCTATCTCAAAATTGCTATCTAAGTAGGTAGTTTGGCCTTTACGGACTACAGTACAAGCCTTTCCTGGTTCTACTTCACCTCTAAAGCTATGACCAGTCCATGTAGTAATGAAGTTACAACCTGGTAGTTTCTTTATTTGTTCAGTTTTTAATGCTTGTAAACGTTGAGTATCGCGAGAAGCGCCGTAAAATGCTTCTTCTCGATCTATTGCGTAGTTTTCAATATCGATATGGTCTGCTGCGGGGACTAATTTTAGTATTCGGACTCGGTAGGGTTGATTAAGGTTAATATCATAAGCTTGCTCTAGATAAAGGCTGAGTCCATTTAAGAGGTCATAGGGAAGTGGACGCATACAAACTCGAATGTGAGCAAAGAGGGGAGGGTTTTCAAAGGCTTGTTGTTGGTTACTAAAATCCGCCGCTAACCAACGTGCCAAAGTAAGAAAGTCTGTTGAGTTAGTCATGTTGATTGAATGTAAATTTAGAGTTAGAGTTCAAAAGAAAATCTTGAGTATTTTATAATGTATTTTCCCATTAGGGAACTTTAGAAAAAAATCAACGTCTTTAAGTCTATTTACTTTTTATTTAGATGTTGAAATGTTTCTTGAAATCGTTTCTTTTCAATATTATTGAATTACACAGTATATTATGGGTTTTATACAGGCTATAAGTAAATTATTGAGATTAAAAAAATTATAATCTGAAATTGGATATAACGTGTTTGCATCAATTAAACCCTCGAATACTAATAGTTTTAGTATAGTTTAGTTTTAAAGTACTTTAATATGGCATCTATTTCAATCAAAGTTAAGTATAAATTATTTAGTCCTTTGACTTCAAGAAAAATTTAGCTTAGGAAAACATAAATATTTGGCCATTCAATAAGTTTAGAATTACTTACATGTACCAGATATATCTATAGCTAAAATATATAATTATTATTTTCAAAAGTGAAATTCTCACTTATAATTTGGGAGAAATTATATTTTTGAGAAAAATAACCAATGGACGGTTCTCCTAACTTTTTTCAGGAACCGAGCACACTTTCGGTTCCTCTTCCACTTGGTAATTCGGCTGAGGAAAACTTAGTCTTATTCTTCTCTGAAGATGCTTTAAGCGATGAAGGAGAAATAGGGCTACAAGAAGTCAGCATAGTAGAAATAACTAACACTGACTTTGACAATGAAATTCCATTTATACAGCCTGGTGCTGAGATTGTGGCAGGCTCAATAAATTTAAGAGAAACAGATTTATTTATTCCAGATCTAGATAGTGAAAGTGATGTAGTAACTTCGTTTGCAAGTAATGATGGGTTACTAATCCCATTCTTATTGGATGGAGTGAGAACTAATGAATTACAAATATCAGATATAGAAATAGCTGGCAAAGAATACATAGAAGTAAAGGCAGTAGGTGAAGACGCTCAGACTTACAGAGTACTAGCACTATTAGAAAAAAATGATTCTTCTATCGTAGCCCAACAAATTCAACCTCCAGATGTCGTACAACCAGTAGTCCCTACTGAATTTGACACCCTTGTACCTGGACAACCAGTAACTGTACCAGGTTTTGAATTAGTCCCTGGACCATCAATTCCTTCTAATCAATTTGTAGAAGTTCCTATACCACTAATACCTGGTGCTCCTGGCGCTCCTGGTGCTCCTGGTCCCGCTGGTCCTGTAGGTCCTGCTGGTCCCGTAGGTCCTGCTGGCGCTCCTGGTCCCGCTGGTCCTGCTGGTCCCGTAGGTCCTGCTGGTGCTCCTGGTCCTGCTGGATTAGATGGTGCTCCTGGTGCTCCTGGTCCTGCTGGATTAGATGGTGCCCCTGGTGCTCCTGGTCCTGCTGGTCCCGTAGGTCCTGCTGGCGCTCCTGGTCCCGCTGGTCCTGCTGGTCCTGTAGGTCCTGCTGGTCCTGTAGGTCCTGCTGGTGCTCCTGGTCCTGCTGGATTAGATGGTGCCCCTGGTGCTCCTGGTCCTGCTGGATTAGATGGTGCCCCTGGTGCTCCTGGTGCTGC